>NZ_JBWKEC010000006.1:0-131566 GCF_056435645.1 Amycolatopsis sp. NPDC043889 | reverse complement strand
GGGGGGGGGTGTTTTTGGGGGGGGGGGGGGGGGGGGGGGGGGTTTTGGTGGGGGGGGGGGGGGGGGGGGGGGGGGGGGGGGGGTTTGGGTTTCCCAACAAAAACCCCCCCCCACGACCCCCTCGTGAACGCAGTCGGCTCCCGTCGGCCAGGACAACCGAGCGCGTGACCTGCGGCAACCCTCACCGCTTACGACCAAGACCCCCATCCACGATCAACTTAAGCCACGTGACATTGCGCTCTAACCGTCCTTGCCACTCACGGCAGTGACCCTCCACGTTCCGGCGCCCTAGGTACCTGACGGACCCCTTCATGTATTGCGGAAGGCGCGAAGGTCGAGTTTCCTCGGCTGAGCCGAGGGAAGGGGCCATTCACGCGCCGCTGGGCGCAGGTGGGGCGAACGTGACGATCGTCGAGTCCGTGAAGGCCTCCTTCCCCACTTTCAGGGTAGGGAAGGAGGCCTTCACGGACAGACATCCTGACGCCACGTTTGAAGCTTCTGAGACAGATCACCAGGAGAGAGCGACCGAAGTTTCAACCGAAGAATCAACGATACGCTTGAATCTCATGAGTCAAGACATCCGAGACTTCGTGACCCCCTCCTGCGACCTGCTCGCCCTGGGCGAGCCGACGCACGCGACCCCGGTCTTCGCGGACGTCCGCAACGCGCTGTTCGCCCAGCTGGTCGACCGCGGCTTCCGCTCGATCGTCCTCGAAACGGATCGCGTGGCCGCGCTCGTCGCGAACGACTTCGTCCGGGATGGCACCGGAACCCTCGACCTCGCGATGAGCGAAGGCTTCTCGCACGTCTTCGGCACTGTGGAGGCGAATAGGCGACTGATCGCCTGGATGCGCGAGTTCAACGAAAACCGGCCTCCCGAGGAGCGGCTTTCGTTCCACGGCTTCGACACCCAGACCGAGAACACTTCCGCGCCCAGCCCGCGGCCCTACCTCGAGTACGCCCGCGATTTCCTTGGCTTCGACGTGGACATCGCGGGCCTGGCGGGCGACGACGAACGCTGGGGCCGCACGGAAGCCGTCATGGACGCGGCTTCGTCGCCCGGTGCCACGGCCGACGCCTACCGGCTGCGCGCGATCGCGGCCGACCTGCTCGCCGCGCTCCGCTCCCGGAAACCGGAACCGGTCACGGACGACTGGTCGCGGGCGGAGATCCACCTCATGGCGGGCATCGATCTGCTGCGCTATCACCGGCAATGCGCCGAACCGCTGGAGCCGCACGAGCGCTACGCGCCCCTCGTCGCGACCAGGGACGCCATCATGGCGCGGAACCTGCTGGACATCCGCGCCGCCGAAGCCTGCCGAGGCCGGACGCTGGTCTTCGCCCACAATCTGCACCTGCGCCGCCAGGCGAGCACGATGCGGGTGGCGGGGACGGAGACCACCTGGTTCCCCGCCGGTGCGCTGGTGGCTCCGCTGCTCGGTGACCGCTACGTCTTCGTCGCGACGAGCCTCGGCCGAAGCGAGGCCATAGCGCTTGAGGAGCCGGAGCCCGATACCTACGAAGGGTTCCTTCAGAAGCACGTCACCACGGACTGGGGCCTGCTCACCGCATCCGAAGTCCCGCCCGCGAGCGTCCGGACCGACCCCACCCCGCGGCAGGGTTACTTCCCGCTCGACCAAGGGATCCTGAACGACGCGGACGCGATTCTGCACGTCCGGTCCTAGCAGTCGAACCGGGTGACGCCTCCTGCCCTCGGAAGGCGTCACCCGGCCACGAGTACGCGCCGCCACCCCCAGTGCCGCTAATCCGGGGCGGCGCGAAGTCCGCTCACTTGAGCCGGAGTCAACACTTCGGTGCCATAACTTCGCCAAACGCCGCGGCCGGCGGTCGTCCCCCGGGCTAGGCCGAGGTCGCCCCGAAGCGGATCTTCGTCAAGGCTTCACGAGCCCGGTCCCGCTGGCGTCCGCTCTGATCCACGGCGGAAAGGTCCTTGAGCGCGCGCAATTCCCACACCGGGAAGCCCAGTTCCCGGAACAGCCCCGCCGCGGTCCGGAGCCCTTCGGCGGCTTCGGTCGCGACGCCTTCGTCGGCCCGCAGACGCCCGAAGCTGAGCAGGGCGTATCCACCGCCCCGGCGGTCTCCGAGGTCACGGAAGGTGCTCATCGCCAGGCTCAGGTGCTCGGCGGCGCGGCCGTGTTCACCCGCCAGGCGTAGCGATTCGCCGAAGCTCCGGTGCGTATAGGCGGCGGCATGCCGGTGCCCGACGTATTCGAACAGCTCCAGCGACCGCGAGAGGCATCGTTCGCTCTCCCCCGCGTCACCGGTCTTCGCGTGGAGATCGCCGAGGCTTCGGAGGACGTGCGCCTCCCAATGGCGTTCACGCGAGCTGCGCGTGCCGATCAGCGCGCTCGTCAGCAGCTCGCCTGCCTCGTCCATGCGGCCGTTCCGGCGCAGGACGTCGGCGTACCGCTTGGCGGACCTGTCGTGCTGCCGCCCGTCCTCACAATGGAGCGCGAGCAGCAGGCTCGCGTCGAAACATTCCTTCGCCCGGCGGAATTCGCCGAGGTCGTCCCACAGCGAGCCGAACTGGGCCGACGCCGTCGCCTGCCCGGCGAGGTCACCGCAATCCCGCAACAGGTCCAATGCCTCTCGCAGCGCGCGGACCGCCGCGCCAGTCCGCCCGGAGTCCGCGTCGACGTCGGCGAGCGCGATGAGCGCGGCCCCGGTGCCCGGATGGTCACCCACGGAGCGGAACCTGCCCTCCGCCAACGAGAAACAGGTCCGCGCCCGCGCCAGATCCCCCGCGTCGGCGTGGGCGTGCCCGAGCTTGAGCAGTTTCCCCGCCTCCGCGGGGAGATCGACACGATCACGCACGATGCCGAACCCGAGCCACGCCGGAGATCCGCCCTTCCTCGGGCCGACTAGATCGCTGTAGGCGTCGGCCAGCCGCATGGCCAGCTCGGTCCAACCGTGGTTCTTCGCGGTTCGGACGGCGAGCGCGAGGTTCGCGGATTCCACGTCACGCCAGCCGATCGGGTCGGCCGCGACGCGGTCCGAAACCGCCGCCGGGACGTCCGCTCGCCGAGACGGCGGGTACTTGGCGCCGAGGGCGGCGGAAGCGTGTTCGGCCGACGCCGCCATGACCGTCAGCGCGCGTCGGAGGGCTCCCGGATCCGGCGGTTCCCGGAGCGCGAGCCGGATCAGGCCCGGTAGCCGGTACCGGAGGACGCCCATTCGATCGGGCTCGGCCTGCAGCAGGTGGTCGTCCACCAGTTCATCGAGCAGTTCGGCCGCCTCGACGGCCGAACGGCCGAGCATGGCGGCCGCGAACCAGCCTGCGAACTCGGTGGCACCGGGGAAACCGAGTAATCGCAAGGATTCCCGCTGTCGTGGCGACAGCTCGGCGAGAGCGTCGGCGAGCACCGGCCGGACGGCGAGATCACCGGCGGCGAGTTCGTCGAGACGCAGGCGCTCGTTCTCCAGGCGCGCCGCGCACTCGACGACGCTCAGCCTCGGCCGCTGCAGCAGCTTCATTCCCGCGGCCCGCACCGCCAGCGCGAGACCGTCGCAGCAGGCCAGCACCCGGCGGACGGCTTCGGGTTCAGCGGACAACCGGGCCTCTCCGGCGATCGCGCCGAGCAGGTCCCGTGACTCCGCGTCGGGCAGCGCGCCGACTTCGACGGGCCTGGCGCCGACGAGCCCGGCCAGCCGCCGCCGCGTCGTGACGATCGCCGCGCAGCCGGGGCCGCTCGGCAGCAGCGGCCGCACCTCGGCCTCGGACCGGCAGTTCTCGAGGATCACCAGCAGCCGCCGGTCCGCGGTGTGGCTCTGCCACAACGAGATCCGCCCCGCCCGGTCGGCGGGGATCTCCGCTTCGGCGAGGCCGAGCGCGCGGAGGAACCCGGCGAGCACGTCGCCGGTTTCACGCAAATCGGCGACGAGCTGACCGTCCGGGAACCGCTTGCGCACCCGCCACGCGACTTGGACGGCCAGCGCGCTCTTCCCCGACCCCGCCGCGCCATGGAGCACGACCGGCGCCGGACCGCGCAGCGCGCGTCCCACGTCCGCCAGTTCCCTGGTCCTGCCGGTGAAATCCGGCGTCGCCGACGGCAGACGGCACGGCGCGCCGCCGCCCGCGGACCAGCCGGTGCCCGCGATCCGGCGACGGACCGCGAGCAGGTCCTCCCCCGGCGAGACACCGGCGTGTTCCCACAACGCCTGACGGCACCGGTCGAGGGCGGCCAGCGCCGCGTCCCGCCGCCCGAGCCCGTGCAGCGCCTCGGCCAGCCACCCGGCCAGGCGCTCGTCACCCGGCCGGGTGGCCAGTTCGGGTCCCAGCCGGTCGGCGACCGCTTTGTGGTCACCGGCCGCCAGTTCCAGCTCCACGAGCTTGCCCAGTACCGAACACCGCTGGTCCTCGAGCCACAGCCGGTGCGCCTCCACCAGCGGGCCGGCCGGAACGTCGGCGAAGGCCCGGCCACGCCACAACCCCAGCGCCCGTTCGAGCAACACCCTGCGCTCGGCACCGGTCGCCTTCGCGGCCGCGGCGGTCAGTTCGGAGAATGCCGTGACGTCCAGCTCCCCGTCCGAGACGGTCAGCCGGTAGCCGCTCCGGCCGGACCGCAGCCGCTGCCGGACGTCGTCCACCGGCACGCCGGGCGACAACGCCTTGCGCAGCTTGGAGACCGCCATCTGCACGACCGCGGCGGCACTCGACGGCGGTCCCTGCGGCCAGAGTTCGTCCACGAGGGTGTCCCGGTGGACGAACTCGTTCGGCCTGGCCAGGAGCACCGCGAGCACCCGGCGGGGCTGAGCCGCCGAAGGCAGCGGGACCGAGGCCGCGAGCGGGCCGAGCACCTTGAACTCCACGAACCACCTATCACCTGGACGGATGACCCAGAATGTAACCCGGCGCCGTCCCCGTGACAGCGACTTCTCACCCGGATGGCCGCCTTCTACTTTCCGGTGTGCGCGAGCAGCCTGTCCCGCAACGCGGGCTCGTCCGCGAGTGCCTCGTTCACCGTGTGCTCCAGAAGAGGCTTGAGATCCCCGTACGGCCGCTTAGACCAGTCCAGCGGCCCCTGTGGCGGCTCCGGGTCGTACTCGATGACGAACTGGATCGTCCGGGCGATCTCGGCGCCGACGAGCCGCTCGACCAGGTGCAGCGCGAGGTCGATTCCCGCCGACACCCCGGCGGCGGTGATCACGTTCCCGTCCTCGACCCAGCGCTCGGCGACGGGCTCCGCGCCGAAAGCGCCCAGCAGTTCACGGAACATCCAGTGCGTCGCGGCTTTGCGGCCCTTCAGCAGTCCGGCCTGCCCCAGCAGCAGCGATCCCGTGCACACCGAGGTCACGAGTTCCGCGTTCGCCGCGGCGGTCCGCAGGTACCCGACCAGTTTCTCGTCGGCGAGCGCCTTCAGCGTCGGCGCGGCGCCACCGGGCACGAGCAGCGCGTACGGCGACGGGACTTCGTCGTAGGTGTGGGTCGCCACGAGCTTCAGCGGGTTGTCGGTGGTGACCGCGTCCTTCGTCTCACCGACCACGACCGTCCGGTACTCCTGTGCCGTGCTCGCCATCCCGTCCAGCACGGTCAGCGGCCCGACCATGTCCAGCGGGGTCATCCCCGGGTACACCACGAACGCGATCGTCTTCTTGTCGTCTGTCATGGGACAACGGTGTCGCAGGCGCGGGACCGCGGCGGCCCGGATGTCCGGATTCCTGCGAACAACGTCCGACGGCCGGGCACTACTGGTAGCGTTCGATCATGCCGGGTTCACCCAGACGAGTGTTGATCGTCGGTTACAGCAACGCCGAGTTGCTCGACATCGCCGGTCCGTCGGACGTCCTGGACGCCGCGACCAAACTCGGCGGCAAGCCGGGGTACGAGATCATGCTCGCGAGCGTCGACGGGCGCGGTATCCGCTGCGAATCCGGGCTGACGCTGCAGGCCCAGCACCGGCTCGACCAGGTGACCGGCGAACTGGACACGCTGATCGTCGCGGGCGGCACCGGGCACGAGGCGGCCGCCGCCGACCAGAGGGTCGTCACCCATGTCCGCAGGCTCGCGCAGCAGAGCCGTCGCGTCGCTTCGGTGTGCACCGGCGCCACGGTCCTCGCCGCGTGCGGGCTGCTCAACGGGCGGCGCGCCACCACGCACTGGCGGTTCGCGAACCGGCTCGCGACGAGCTACCCGCAGGTGAACGTGGATCCGGTGCCGCTGTACGTGCGCGACGGCAACGTCTACACGGCGGCGGGGGTCACCAGCGGGATCGACCTCACCCTCGCGTTCGTCGAGGCCGACCACGGCCCGAGCGTGGCCAGGGAGGTCGCCCGCATGCTGGTGACCTACCTGCAGCGGCCGGGCAACCAGGCGCAGGTGAGCATGTTCCTGTCCGGCCCGCCGCCCGAGAACCGGCTCGTCCGCGACATCACCGCGTACGTGGCGGAGCACCTGGCCGACGATCTCGGCACCGCCGTCCTCGCCGAACGGGCCGGGATCAGCACCCGGCAGCTGACCAGGCTCTTCGACGCCCACCTGAGCACCACGCCCAGCAGGTACGTGCGGGCGGCGAGGACCGAAAACGCCGCGAAACTCTTGTGCGGCACCGAACTCCCGCTGACGTCGATCGCGAGGCGATGTGGTTTCGGTTCGACCGAGACACTGCGCCAGGCCTTCCTCGATCACTTCGACACCCCGCCTTCGGCCTATCGCCGTGTCCACCTTCGGCAGGCGTTCGGCTAGGCCGTGTGCGGCGCGCGGCGCGGACTGTGGAGGATATGCGGGTGAACCGCCGCGACCTCTCCGACGACGACACCGGCCCGATTCGCCGGGTAACGGACGCCCCGTCCGATCGTTCGCCCGGAACGTCCCGTTCGCCGCGCCGGACTCCGCCTCCTGAGGGGGCGCGGCGGCCCCGTCCCCCGGCCCAGCGGCCGCGTCAGGCGGAATCGGGCAGACGTCGCGCCCCGGAACCGAAGCCCGAACCGGTCGGTCACGGGCATTCGCACGGCCACGGGCCGGCGGCACCCGCGTCGCACCGGGTCCGGCTCCTGCTGATGTGGCTGCTGATCCCGCTCGCCGTCGCCACCGCCGTCGGCATGATCGTGCTCTACCCGTGGGGCGAGGATCCGGCGAAAAGCGTCTTCCCCCAGGGAACCCCGGTGGACGCGACGGTCGCCAAGACGATCACCGGCCCGTGTCTCGCCGAAGGGCAGGTGCAGGTCGGCGAACCGCCGCCGGACGCGAAGCCGTGTCTCACCAGTGAGCTGACGATGACCGACGGCCCCGGGGCCGGGAAGTCGTTGAAGCTGACGCTTCCCATCGAGCCGAGCACACCGCGGTTCGCCGCGGGCGACGAGGTGGTGCTGTCCTACAACGGCGGCGACGTCGCGAACCCGGCGTCATTCCAGATCGTCGATTTCCAGCGCGGTACGCCGTTGCTGCTGCTCGCCGGGCTGTTCGCGCTCGCGGTGATCGTGCTGGGCCGGTGGCGGGGTCTCGCGGCGCTGGTGGCGCTGGGGCTGAGCTTTTTGGTGCTCGCGTTCTTCGTGCTGCCGTCGATCCTCGCCGGGGAAAGCCCGCTGCTGGTGGCGATCGCGGGCGCGGGCGCGATCATGTTCGTCGCGCTGTACCTGACGCACGGGCTGTCCGCGAGAACCTCGGTGGCGGTGCTGGGCACCTTGGTGAGCCTGGTCCTGATCGGTGTCCTGTCCGCGATCTTCTCGGCCGCGGCGTCGCTGACCGGGCTCGACGACAGCACCTCGCAGCTGATCGGGTCGCTCGGGCACGGGATCGACGCGCGTGGTCTGCTGCTGGCGGGCGTCGTGATCGGCGCGCTCGGCGTGCTGGACGACGTCACGGTGACGCAGACGAGCGCGGTGTGGGAGCTCCGGCGGGCGAATCCGTCGCTCGGCTGGCGTGAGCTGTACGGCGCGGGCCTGCGGATCGGGCGCGACCACGTCGGCTCGGCGGTCAACACGCTCGTGATGGCGTACGCGGGGGCGGCGCTGCCGGTGCTGCTGTACACGTCGCTTTCCGGAGTCGGGCTCGGCTCGATCCTCGGCGCGGAGAACATCGCGCAGGAGATCATCAGGACGCTGGCCGGAAGTGTCGGCATCGTCGCGGCGGTCCCGGTCACCACCGTGCTGGCGGCGCTGATCGCCTCGCGGGAGCCCCAAGAGTCCCTGTAACCACAAGCGCGAGCCCGCCGCGCGCTCACGGGCCGGAGTCGGGTACGAAGAGGCCGCACCCGAGGTTCGCCGCGTGATCGGAGGGGCCATGTTCGACGTTTTCGGCGCTGCGTTCGCCGTCCCCAGACAGCTGACCGCCGTCGCACGGCGCGTGCTCGTCTCGACGCGGAAGCCGTCGAGGCGGTGCCCAAGATCGCCGCCGCGGGCGAGTTGCCGGAGATCGTCTACCAGCTGGAGGAGATCAAGGTGCGGCTGGAGACCCGCACCGAAGCCTCGTGAGTGGTAAGGACGGTTCTAACCGTCCTCACCACTCACGAGGCCGAACGTCTCCCGCGAACTTCAGTCCAGCGTCGCCACGAACCGGCTGACCGCCTCCATCGTGAACCGCTGGATGTACTTCCCGGCGGGCGCCGCCGAGGCGAGCCGGTAGAGCGGCCGCTCCGCCGCCGCGTCCCCGCGCGCCTCCGATTTCAGCTGGGCCACCAGCAGTTCGGAGAACACCAGGCCGTTCGCCTCGGTGTTGTTCAGCAGCGCGTTCGCCAGCTTGCGCAGCTGCAGGATGCCCAGTTCCCGGCCGCCCGCACCGGAATAGACGGCCAGGTCGACCTTCGCGACCTTGCGACGCTTGCCGGCGTTGACCAGCAGGCTGACCGTCCGGGTGCCGCGCACGTCGCTGATCACCAGGTCGATGCGCTCGGCCGCGGTCAGGTCGATCCGCCGCACACCCCAGGTCCGCACGATGAGCGTGTCGCTTTCGAGCCAGACGCGGCGGCGCAGGTTGTAGAACATGACGTAGAGCAGCGGTACCGCGATCACGCCGGCGACCACCAGCCCGGCGATCTCACCGCCGATCAGTCCCGCGATCCCGCCGAACGCGGCCGCGAAGATCACGACGCCGGCGACGCTGGAGCAGCCGCGCCTGCGGCGCAGCTTGGGGTCGTCGTGGAACAGCGGGAGACGTTCGGGGGTCTCCGGGGTCCCGGTCGGCTCGGTCATCACACGCCCGTCCCGGCCAGGAACGGGTTCCCCGCCCGCTCCTGCCCGATCGTGGTAGCCGGGCCGTGGCCCGGGAGGACGACGGTGTCGTCGGGCATCGTCATCACCTTGGCGCCGAGCGATCGCACGAGTTCGGCGCCGTCCCCGGCGGACCGGCCGATCGAACCGGCGAACAGGCTGTCCCCGGTGAGCACGATCCGGCCGCCCTCGGCGGAGGTCAGCCCGAACACCACCGAACCGGCGGTGTGCCCCGGTGTACCGGAGACCGTGATCTCCAGTCCGGCCAGCCCGAGCGGGCCATCGGCGAGTGGCACGATCCCGTCCTTCCGTTCTCCGGCGTCCCGGCCCAGGAGTGGCCGGTCCGCCTCGTGCAGATAGAGAGGTATTCCGTGGCGCGCACCGATCTCGTCCGCCGAAGCGACGTGATCGGGGTGGCCGTGGGTGGCGAGCATCGCGACCGGCGTCAGGCCGTGCGTGGAAAGCGCGGCCTCGAGCGGTTCGACGACGTCCTCCCCGGGATCGACGATCACGCACTCCCCGCCGCCTTCAGGGGCGAGCAGGTAGCAGTTGGCTTCGAGGGGGCCTGCCGGAAAACCGACAACCAGCACGAAACGCCTCCTCAGTTCTTCCGCCGAACAGGTGACAGGATGGCCCTGATCACGATCAAGTAAGCCTAGCGGCCCCTGTACGGGGGCCTCACAGGCTGTGCCAATAGACTCCCGCTACCTCAGACGTGTGACATCGAGTGGAAACCGGGAGGGCGGGTGCCGACCAACCAGCAGCGCCGCGAAGCCGCGAAGCGCAAGCTCGAGCGACAGATCGTGCGACGGGCCGAACAGGCCAAGCGGCGCAGGATCGTCGGCTCGGTAGCGGTCGTCGGTGTCGTCGCCATCGTGGCGGGCGCGGTGTGGTGGATCGTCAGCAGCAACAGTGGTGACGATGCCGCCTCCGACGCTTCCCCCAGCTCGGCTCCTCCGACCCCCGAGGTCACTATCCCCACGGAGCGCACTCCGATGCCGAAGCGGCCGACGCCGCTGGCGAACCCGGTGGCCTGTGACTACAAGGACGACACCAGCAAGCCGGCTTCGAAGAAGGTGAACAAGCCGGAAGGCAAGGACGTCTCCTCGAACGGCACGGTGAACGTCGTGCTGAAGAGCACCGCGGGCGACATCCCGCTGACGCTCGACCGGGCGCTCGCCCCGTGTGCCGTGCAGAGCTTCATCAGCCTCTCGCAGCAGGGCTACTTCAACGACACCAAGTGCCACCGGCTCGGCACCACCGGCCTGCAGATGCTGCAGTGCGGTGACCCCGAGGCCAGCGGCATGGGCGGCCCGGGCTACACCATGCCGGACGAGGCGTTCAAGGAGATCAAGTACGGCCGCGGCATCCTCGCGATGGCGAAGACGCAGCAGCCGAACTCCGGTGGCAGCCAGTTCTTCATGGTCTACGGCGAGGCCGAACTGTCCCCGGACTACTCGGTCTTCGGCAGCATCTCCGACGAAGGCCTGAAGGTGCTCGACAAGGTCGCCAAGGCGGGCGCGAACGCGCAGGCCGGCAACGGCGACGGCACCGGCCCGCCCAACACCGAGGTCAAGTTCACCGGCGTCACGGTCAACGCCTGACGTGAAGCTGGAAGTCAACGGCGCTCCCGCCCGGTCGGAAGACCTGGCGGGAGCGTTCGGCTATGGCCACTTCACCGCGATGCAGGTCCGCGGCGGCAAGGTCCGCGGTCTGGACGTCCACCTTCGCCGTCTCGCGACGAGTACGCGGCGCATGTTCGCCCACGACCTCGACACCGAGGCGGTGCGCGGGTACGTACGGCAGGCCATCCGGGGTGAAGACGCGTTGTCCGTGCGGGTGCTGATCTTCTCCCGGGCGTTGGACTGGTCCGATCCCGGCGCGCCGGCGGCACCGGATGTCCTCGTCCGGATCGGGCCGCCCCGAGAGCACGAGATGACACCGTTGCGCCTGCGGTCCGTGCGCTACGAGCGGGTGCTCCCGGAGGTCAAACACGTCGGTACGTTCGGACTGCTCCACCACACGCGCGAGGCGAAGCTGGCGGGATACGACGACGCGCTGTTCGTCGACTACCAGGGCCGGGTCAGCGAGGCGTCGATCTGGAACGTCGGTTTCCTCGAAGGCGGCACTGTGGTCTGGCCGCAGGCACCGGTGCTCGACGGCATCAGCCAGCAACTCGTGCGTCGCGGCCTCGAGCACAACGGGATCCCCCAGGAGATCCGCGACGTCCGCCCCGCCGATCTGCCGGGGTTCGACGCCATGTTCTTGACCAACTCGGAGTCGATCGGCTGGCCGGTGGCATCGGTGGACGACGTCGTGCTGCCGTTCGCGCCGGAGACCGGCCGGATCCTCGCCGAAGCGTACGAAAGCAATCCCTGGGACGAGATCTAGCTCGCCCCGGATTCGGGTCCGTGAAGGCCTCCTTGCCTACCCTGAAGGTAGTGAAGGAGGCCTTCACGGCGAAGCGGCTCGGATCGCTCAGCGGTAGGTGAACTTCGGCGGCCGCCGCGCCAGAAACGCGGCCACTCCCTCTGCGTAGTCCTCGCCGTGCAGGGCACCGAGCCGGATCTCGTCGACCTCGTTATCGGATTCCTGCTGTCCCGCCACGATCTTCTCGATGATCCGGTTCATCCCGCGCACCGATGCCTGCGAACGCGAAGCCAGCGTGTCGACGAACTTCCCGGTCGCGGCCTCCAGCTCATCGGCCGGGAAGACGTCGTTCAGCAGCCCGATCTCCCGCGCCCGCCGCGCGTCGACGAGTTCACCCGAGAGCAGGAAGTACTTCGCGTGCGCCGGGCCGACCAGTGAGACCAGCTGCCGGGTCGAGTCGAAGTGGTAGACGATCCCGAGCTTCGACGGCGTGATGCCGAAGCGCGCGCCCTCGGCGGCGAAGCGGAAGTCGCAGGCGACCGAGATCTGGCATCCGCCGCCGATGCAGTTGCCCTGGATCATGGCGACGGTCGGCTTCCGCGACGCCGTCAGCGCCGCCACCGCGCCGTCGACGGCCTTGTCGTAGGTCTCGGCCGCGTCGGCGGTGGATCGCAGCTCCTGGAACTCGCTGATGTCCGCGCCCGCCGAGAAGTGCGCGCCCGCGCCGGTCAGCACGAGGACCTTGATCGCCGGGTCCGCCTCCACCCGCGCCACCACGTCCGGGATCGCCGACCACATCCCGTAGGTGATCGCGTTCATCTTCTCCGGCCTGGTGAACGTCAGCCGCGCGACCTCGCCGTCGCGAGTGAACTCGAACCCGTCAGTCATGTTCCGAACCTAACCGGATGCCGCGGGCGATCACGAAGCCGAAGTGACCCGATACACGTCGTAAACGCCTTCGACACCTCGGACCACCTTCAGCACGTGTCCGAGGTGCTTCGGGTCGCCCATCTCGAACGAGAACCGGCTGACCGCCACCCTGTCGCGTGACGTCGTGACCGACGCGGACAGAATGTTGACCTTCTCGTCCGCGAGCACCTTCGTGACGTCCGAGAGCAGGCGGTGCCGGTCCAGCGCCTCGACCTGGATCGCGACGAGGAATACCGAGGACGCCGACGGCGCCCACTCGACCTCGACGAGCCGTTCCGGCTGAGCCCGCAGGTCGTCGGCGTTGGTGCAGTCGGTCCGGTGCACGCTGACACCGCCACCGCGGGTGACGAAACCGAGGATCTCGTCACCGGGCACCGGCGTGCAGCAGCGGGCGAGCTTCGCCCAGACGTCGCTGGCGCCCTTCACCACGACACCGACGTCGTTCGAACCGCGGCGGCGGGTGACCGTGGACGGTGTCGCGCGCTCGGCGAGTTCCTCCTCCGCCTCGTCGACCCCGCCGATGAGCGCGACGAGCCGCTGCACGACGTGCTTCGCGCTGGTGTGGCCCTCGCCGACGGCCGCGTACAGCGAACTGATGTCGGGATGCCGCAGTTCGGTGGCGACCGCGCCCATCGACTCGGCGGAGACCAGCCGCTGGATCGGGAGGCCGACCTTGCGGACCTCCTTGGTGATGGCCTCCTTGCCGCCTTCGATCGCCTCGTCGCGGCGTTCCTTGGCGAACCACTGCCGGATCTTCGCGCGGGCCTTGGGCGAGCCGGCGAACTGCAGCCAGTCGCGGCTCGGACCCGCCGTCTCGGCCTTCGAGGTGAAGATCTCGATGACCTCGCCGTTCTCCAGCTTGCGCTCGAGGGCGACGAGCCTGCCGTTGACGCGGGCCCCGATGCAGCGATGCCCGACCTCGGTGTGCACGGCGTAGGCGAAGTCGACCGGCGTCGAATCGACCGGCAGCGTGATCACGTCACCCTTGGGCGTGAACACGAAGATCTCGCGCGAGGCGAGCTCGTAACGCAGTGACTCGAGGAAGTCCCCCGGGTCCGCCGCTTCACGCTGCCAGTCGAGGAGCTGGCGCATCCACGCCATCTCGTCGACATCCATGGCGTTCCCGTTGTGGGTGCCCTTGGTTTCCTTGTACCGCCAGTGCGCGGCGATGCCGTATTCGGCGGTGCGGTGCATCTCGTAGGTCCGGATCTGGACTTCCAGCGGTTTGCCGTCCGGCCCGATCACCGTGGTGTGCAACGACTGGTACACACCGAACCGAGGCTGCGCGATGTAGTCCTTGAACCGGCCGGGGACCGGCTGCCACAGCGCGTGGACGACACCCATCGCGGCGTAGCAGTCGCGGACGTCCTCGACCAGGATGCGCACACCCACCAGGTCGTGGATGTCGTCGAGGTCGCGGCCGCGGACGATCATCTTCTGGTGGATCGAGTAGTAGTGCTTCGGCCTGCCCTCGACCTTGGCGGTGATCCGCGAGCCTTCGAGATTGCCGGTCAGCTCGGTGATCACCGACCGCAGGTACGTGTCGCGCGAAGGCGCGCGATCGGCGACCAGGCGGACGATCTCGTCGTACTTCTTCGGCTGCAGGATGGCGAAGGCCAGATCCTCCAGCTCCCATTTGACCGTCGCCATGCCGAGCCGGTGCGCCAGCGGGGCGAGGACCTCCAGGGTCTCGCGAGCCTTGCGGGCCTGCTTCTCCGGCGGCAGGAAGCGCATCGTGCGCATGTTGTGCAGCCGGTCGGCCAGCTTGATGACCAGCACGCGCGGGTCGCGCGCCATCGCGATGACCATCTTGCGGATGGTCTCGGCCTCGGCGGCCGTGCCGAGCTTGACCTTGTCCAGCTTGGTGACGCCGTCGACGAGCTCGCCGACCTTCTCGCCGAAGTCGGCCTTCAGGCTCTCCAGCGAGTAGCCGGTGTCTTCGACGGTGTCGTGCAGTAGCGCCGCGACCAGCGTCGTGGTGTCCATGCCGAGCTCGGCGAGGATGGTCGCGACCGCGAGCGGATGCGTGATGTACGGGTCGCCGGACTTGCGCCGCTGCTCCCGGTGGAGCTCTTCGGCGACGTCGTAGGCGCGCTGCAGCTGGGCGAGATCCGCGTTCGGATGCAGCTCGCGGTGGATGACGGCGAGCGGTTCGAGAACCTGCTTGACCGGCGCGGCGCGCTGTGCGGTGATCCGGCGGGCGAGGCGGGCGCGGACACGGCGTGTCGCGGACGGCGTCGGCGCTGCCCCCTGTCGCGCCGCACCGTTCTGCTCGGTGCCGTCCTTCGAGGACACCGCGGCATCGAGCTCTTGGCTCACCCGCACCTCCTGCGCTTCGTGCGGCCTTCGGACATCAAGGGTAACCGCTCCCCCTCGCGGCCCACTTGGTACGCCCGCTCAACACACCCGGAGGGCCTCCACACGACGCCCCTCAAGCACGGAACGACCACCGAGCGCGCCGAGTTCCATGACCACCGAAACCCCGGTGACCTGCGCCTTCGCGTCCTCCAGCAGTTTGCAGGTGGCCGCGACCGTGCCACCGGTCGCGAGCACGTCGTCGAGGACCGCGACACGCTGGCCGGGCCCGACCACGCCTTCGGGGAGTTCGACGGTCGCGGTGCCGTACTCCAGCGTGTAGCCGACCCTGCCCGCGACCCGGGGCAGCTTGCCGGGCTTGCGGATCAACGCGACGCCGAGACCGCGGGCGTAGCCGACGGCGGCCGCCAGCAGGAACCCGCGCGCTTCCACACCCGCAAGCACGTCGGCGTCGGGATCGACGGTGGCGGCCAAGCCGTCGGTGACGGCCTTGAAGCCCGCCGCGTCGGCGAACAGCGGGCTCAGGTCCCGGAACAGCACGCCGGGTTCGGGGAAGTCCGGCACGTCGGCGATGAGGTCGAGTGCCTTGTCCAGCTCCATGTACTTCCTGCTCTCCTGTCGTGCTTCCGGTCCCTGAACGCTAGGAAAGGTCCTTTCATTGCAAATTTTGCAATGAAAGGACCTTTCCTAGCGTTTGACGGCCGGGACTACCTCTTGCGCTTGCCCGACGGACGGCCCTTGTGGGCCTTCTGGTTCCTGGCGGGGACGCTCGCCGCGGCGGCGTACGCCTTCTCCTTGCGGAGTTCGGCGGCCAAGGCGTCCTCGTCGTTCGGGTCGAAGTCGTCGTCGCGCTCGGCGGCCTTGCGGGCCTGGTTCGCGCGCCGCGAAGCGACCCGATCGGCCTGCTGCCGGTACTTCGGGTCACGCATCTTGAAGTCGACCAGCAGCGGGGTGGCCAGCGCGACCGACGACAGCACGCCGACCACGGTGCCGGTGAGCTGCACGAGCGCGAGCTCCTGCAGGGTGCCGGAACCGAGCAGCAGGTACCCGATCACCAGCAACCCGAGGATCGGCAGCGCCGCGATCAACGACGTGTTGAACGAACGCATCAGCGTCTGGTTCAACGCCAGGTTCGCCGCTTCCGCGTAGGTCCGGCGGGTCAGGCCGAGCAGACCGCGCGTGTTCTCGCGGACCTTGTCGAACACCACCACCGTGTCGTACAGCGAGAACCCGAGGATCGTCAGCAGACCGATCACCGTCGCCGGCGTGACCTCGAAGCCGATCAGCGAGTAGACACCCGCCGTCACCACGATGTCGTTCAGCAGGGTGACCAGTGCCGCGGCCGCCATCCGGGGGTCGAAGTACAACGCCAGGAACAGCGTGACCGCCAGCAGGAAGACTCCGAGCGCGATCAGTGCCTGCCGGGAGATCTCCCCGCCCCAGGACGCGCTGACCGCGCTGTCACTGATCGCCTGAACGCTCGGCTGACCGCTGGATCCGATCGGGCCCAGTTCCTGGAACAGGGCCTGCTTCACCTTGGCGACCTCGGCCGCGTCCAGAGTGTCCGAGCGGAGCTGGATGGTCGACGCGACACCGGTGCCGACCTTCTGCGCCTCGTCGGCCGGCTTGCCCAGCGCGTCGGCGAAGACCTCCTTGGCCCGCTCTTCGGTGATCTGCCCACTCTTGCCGTTGGCGGGCAGCTGGATCTGGGTGCCGCCTTCGAAGTCGATGCCGAAGTTGAAGCCCTTGACCCCCATCGAGGCGATGCACACCAGCACCAGCGCGCCGAAGAAGAGGTACCAGCGCTTGCGGACTCCGACGACGTCGAATACGCCGGTGCCCACGTACATGCGGCGGAAGACGCTCTCGTGCTTGTTATCGGTGGTGTTCTTGTCGTCGACCACGGTCACGCCTCCTTCACGTTCGTACGGCCGGGAACGGCGCGAGCGGCCTTGCGGTCCGAACCCACCTGCTGCACGGCGCCGAGGCCGAGGTTCTTGGGGTTGGACAGGAATTTCGACTTGGACCGGGACACCATCGCGACCAGGGGGTGCGTGACGAGGTAGACGACCACGAGGTCGAGGACCGTCGACATGCCGAGGGTGAACGCGAAGCCCTTCACGTCACCGACGGCCAGCAGGTAGAGGATCGCCGCGGCGAGGAAGCTGACCGCGTCCGCGGCGAGAATCGTGCGCTGGGCTCGGGACCAGCCACGCGGGACCGCGGACCGGAACGTCCTGCCCTCGCGGATCTCGTCCTTGAGCCGTTCGAAGTAGATGACGAACGAGTCCGCGGTGATACCGATCGCGATGATCAGGCCTGCCACGCCGGCGAGGTCGAGGGTGTACCCGATCCACCGCCCCAGCAGCACCAGGACCCCGTACACGATGGTGAACGACAAACCGAGCGACAGGATCGTCAGCAGGCCGAGCAGCCGGTAGTAGAACATGCAGTAGATGAACACGGCCAGCAGGCCGATACCGCCGGCGATCAGGCCCGCCTGCAGCGACGCGAGGCCCAGCGTCGCGGACACCGTCGTCGCGTCCGAGGACTCGAACGAGAGCGGCAGCGAACCGTACTTCAGCACATCCGCCAGGTCCTTCGCCTCGGTCTGACTGAACCGGCCGGTGATCTGGGTCTGGCCGCCGAGGATCGCGGACTGGATGGTCGGCGCGGAGACGACCTGCGTGTCGAGGACGAACGCGGCCTGCTTCTGGACGTTCTTCGAGGTGAAGTCGCCCCAGATCCGGGATCCGTCACCCTTGAAGTTCAGGTTGACGACCCACTGGGAGTTCTGGGTGTCGTAGCCCGAGGAAGCGTCGGAGATCTCGGTTCCGGGCAGGAACTCCGGCTCCAGCAGGTACTTCATGGTGTTCTTGTCACCGCAGGCGACCAGCGGCTTGTCGGTGAGGTCGTTGCCGACCAGCGGGTCCGCGATCTTGGGGTCGCAGTTCAGGGCCGCGAAGGCCTTCTCGGCAGCCGCGGCCTGCTTCGCCTGGTCCGTCGAAAGCAGATCGGGGTTCTGCCGGACGTTCCGGGCTTCCTCGATCTCCCTCTTCGTCTTCTCGTCCGCGTTCTCGTCCGGCTGCTGCTGCGGCGCACCGGCGGCTCCACCGCCACCGTTGGCCGGGCTGCTCGGCGGGGCGCTCGCGCCCGGCGAAGCCGGCGGTGCCGAAGACGGCGTGCCGGAAGCGGGCGGGGCCGACGGCTGCTGGACCGGGGTCACCGGCTGCGACGTCACGACCTTCCGGAAGCCCAGCTTCGCGGTCTTGCCCAGGGTCTTGGCCTGGTCGCCCTGCTCACCGGGGACGGTGATGACGACATTGCTGCCGTCGAGGACGACCTCGGTGCCGCTGACGCCGATACCGTTGACCCGGCGCTCGATGATCGAGCGGGCCTGTTCGAGGGACTCTCGCGGGGGGTCGCCGCCGTCGGGGTTTCGGGCGGAAAGGGTGACCCTCGTGCCGCCTTGCAGATCGATGCCGAGCTTCGGCGTCGGCTTGCCGCTACCGGTGAAGAACACCAGGGCGTACAGCGCCACCACGATCAGGGCGAAGAAGGCGAGATAGCGTCCCGGGCGGAGATGCCCGGCCGGTGCGGCCACTGTGCTTCGGTCTCCTCGGACGGACTGGGTGTTCCCCAATGGACTTGGCTGTTCACCTACCGGACGGGAGTCCGGTGGTACCGCGAACCTGCCTCGATGACGATGCCCGGTGAACGGGCACGACTATGACGACGGACACGCACGCAGCACCGAGACACTACTCGGTGCTGCGTGAGCCCGGCGTTGGCCCCACACCTACGAAAGTCTGGTGTCGGGGATGGCCTTACAACCGCTACTTCTTGCCGTGCTCCAGCGGAGGAGCGACCTGCGCGCCCGACTTCTCCTCGACGCGCTTGTCGTCCTTCGACTCGATGGCCGGCTCCTCGACGACGGCCTCGTCGTCGATCGTGTCTTCGTCGGTCTCGACGACCGGCTCGACCTTCTCGCGGACGGCCTGGCGCAGCCAGGTGGTCACGACGCCCGGAGCGATCTCGAGGTCGATCGTGGTGTCGGCGGAAGCGTCGGCGACAGACGCGTAGAGACCGGAGGTGGTCATCACCCGGTCACCGGGAGCCAGACTCGAGAGCAGCTCCTGCTGCGCTGCCGCCGCCTTCTTCTGCTTACGGGTGCCCATGACGAGCGGAATCGCCACAACGAGCATCAGGAGCAGCGGCAGCAATAACTGGTTCATGATTCTCCATTTCGAGCGGACGCCGCGCGGTGCGCTGTTTTGTCCGGTTTGGCGGGGTGTGCTCTCTCCGAGTGTGCCAGGTGCCAGCGGAAACTCCACCACCACCCGTCGTCACCACGGGCCTCCGACCGCGTGAACGGTCCGGTCAGTCCTGGTCGAACAGGTTCGGTCCGCCCTGCTCGCCGCGTGTGGCACCGGCCGGGACCGGCAGGCCGAGGTGTTCCCACGCGGCCGCTGTGGCGACCCGGCCGCGAGGAGTGCGGGCGAGCATACCGGCGCGGACCAGGTAAGGCTCACACACCTCCTCGACGGTGGTCGGTTCTTCCCCCACAGCGACGGCCAGCGTGGACACGCCGACCGGGCCGCCGCCGAAGGAGCGGACCAGTGCGGTCAGCACCGCGCGGTCGAGCCGGTCGAGGCCGAGTTCGTCGACGTCGTAGACCTCCAGCGCGGCACGCACGACCTTGCGCGTGGCATTCCCGTCCGCGCGGACCTCGGCGTAGTCGCGGACCCGGCGCAGCAACCTGTTCGCGATCCGGGGAGTGCCCCTCGATCGGCGCGCGATCTCGGCGCAGCCATCGCGGTCGATGGGGATCTCCAGGATCGTCGCCGCCCGCCGGACGACGAGTTCGAGTTCGCTGTCGCTGTAGAACTCCATCTGGCCGGTGAAACCGAATCGGTCACGCAGCGGACCGGTCAGCGCACCGGATCGCGTCGTGGCACCGACCAGTGTGAACGGCGCGATCTCCAGCGGGATGCTGGTGGCGCCGGGCCCCTTGCCAACGACGACGTCGACGCGGAAGTCCTCCATCGCGAGGTACAGCATCTCCTCGGCCGGGCGGGCGATGCGGTGGATCTCGTCGATGAACAGGACGTCGCCGGGCGCCAGGTTCGACAGCATCGCGGCCAGGTCGCCCGCGCGTTCCAGCGCTGGTCCGGAGGTGATGCGGATGGCGGCGTTGAGTTCGGCGGCGACGATCATCGCCATACTCGTCTTGCCCAGCCCCGGCGGACCGGAGAGCAGGACGTGATCAGGCGGGACACCCCGGCGTCGCGCGCTTTCCAGGACGAGTTCGAGCTGTTCACGCACCCGTGGCTGGCCGACGAACTCTTCCAGCTTGCGAGGGCGCAGCGTGGTCTCGACCTCGCGTTCGCCGGTCTGCGGCAGCGCCGAAAGCGTCTCGTCGTCGGCGTCGAATTCCGTCACGGCCTCATAGTCCATGTGGCCGGTTACCGCTTACGCCCGAGGGTGGCCAGCGCGGCGCGCAGCACGGACGAGGTCGTGTGGCCTTCGCCCTCGCCGAGCACCTTGTCGACGGCCTGTTCGGCCTGTTTGGCCGGGAACCCGAGACCCGCGAGCGCCTCGACGACCTCGCCCCGCAGCGCGCCGGGCGCGACGACCGCCGGGGAGCCGTCCGTCGGCCCCGCGAGCGCGGTGACCTTGTCCCGGAGTTCGAGCGTGAGCCGCTCGGCGCCCTTGCGGCCGATGCCGGGCACCTGGGTGAGCACGGTGATGTTGCCTTCGACCAGCGCGGAGCGCAGCTTGTCGGGATCGAGGACGGCCAGTGTCGCGAGCGCGAGCCGCGGACCGATCCCGGAGACTGTCTGCAGCAGGCCGAACAGTTCGCGGGCGTCCGCGTCGGCGAAACCGAACAGCGTCAAGGAATCCTCGCGGACCACGAGCGCGGTGTGCAGCATCGCCTCCTCGCCACGGCGAAGCGTCGCGAGGGTGGCGGGGGTGGCCTGCACGGCGAAGCCCACTCCCCCGACCTCGATCACGACGTGGTCAAGACCGATGGAGAGGATTTCACCGCGTACCGAGGAGATCATCGAGCCGCTCCCTGCGTCTTTGCTTGTTTGGCCGCGGCGGCGAGCCTGGCCTTGTGGTTCTTGGCGATCTCGGCGGCCCTGGCCTCGGCTTCGGCGAGCCGGACCCGCATCGGTTCGCGCCACAGATGGCAGATGGCGAGCGCGAGCGCGTCCGCGGCGTCCGCCGGATGCGGTTTGACCTCGAGGCCGAGCAGCCGCATGACCATACCGGTGACCTGCGCCTTGTCCGCGCGGCCGGAGCCCGTGACGGCGGCCTTGACTTCACTTGGGGTGTGGAACACGACCGGCAGCCCGCGTTTGGCCGCGGCGAGCGCGACGACACCGCCCGCCTGCGCGGTGCCCATCGCGGTGCGCACGTTGTGCTGCGCGAAGACCCGCTCGACGGCGACGGCTTCGGGCTTGTAGCGATCCAGCCACCGCTCGACGGCATCGGAAATCCCCAGCAGGCGTACGGAAAGATCGGCGTCCGGCGGGGTGCGCACGACGTCGACGGCCACGGCGCGGACGGTGCGGCCCGTGCCGCCGTCGACCACTCCGAGCCCGCACCTGGTCAGACCGGGGTCGACCCCGAGTACCCGCACGCGTTTCCCTCCGCCGCTCCAGCGAACATCCGTTCGAGGCTGAGGCTACCCGGAGCCACCGCCGGGCAAGATGAGGACATGCCGAGCCTCGACGAGTTCACCGTTCATCTGGGTCTCCAGCCGCTGCCGGTGGAAGGTGGCCGCTGGGCACAGAGTTGGCGCGACGAGACCGCTTCGGCGATCTACTATCTGCTGGCGCCTCCGGAAACGTCGGCGCCGCACCGGCTGGACCGGCTGGAGATCTACGCGCACCACGCCGGGGCGCCGGTGCGGATGCTGCTGTTGTTCCCGGACGGGCGGATCTCGCGGCCGGTGCTGGGGCCGGACGTCGCGGCCGGTCAGCGTCCGCAGGTGGTGGTGCCCGCCGGGGTGTGGCAGGCGTCGGTGAGCACCGGTGAGTGGAGCCTGGTCGGGACGGTGGTGGTACCGCCTTATACGGACGACTGCGTGGAGTTCCGGTCCGCGGCGGCTTTGGCCGCCGAGTGGCAGGAGGCGGCTGAGGATCTGGCGCCCTGGCTGGAGCACCCCTGAAATCCGTGAAGGCCTCCTTCACTACCTTCAGGGTAGGTAAGGAGGCCTTCACGGACTTGCGATCAGCACGCGCAGTGGTGACTCAGGGGCCATCGACGCCCGGCGTCCAGCTCTCCGGGTCACCGGATTCGGTCAGCACCGGCTGGTACCGCGCGAAGCCCTCGGGCGCGTCCGGATGCCACGGGAAGTGCCCGTCCGGTGTGGCGACGATCAGCTGCAGCGCCGGGAAGTCCCCGTCCGGATAGATCAGGAACGCGCTCCCGAAGTACTCGGGATAGTGCCCCTTCGCGACCCGCTCGAAGACCACCGGCGCGCCCTCGAAGAAATCGTCGTACTGCTTGCCGACCTCGAAGATCTCGCCGGCGGCCGCGCGGTCCACGTAGGCGTCGAGCAGGACCGGCCCCATGTTCCCGGGCAATCCGATCACGACCGCTTCCGCGACGTTGTGCAGCGCCCAGGCGCACGCGGTGAAGCAGAAGGCCGCTTCCTCCTCGTCACCTTCGACCGCGATGACCGCGTTCCCTCTCGCCTTCGCCTGCGCCTCGATCCACTGGATGAGTTCGGTTTCTTCGGCAGTGAGGGCGTCGGCTTCGGAGGTCGTCACGCGCGACATTGTGCCCCACGCGAGCGCCCGCACCTAGCCCCGGGACCGATTTTCCGCGGCATGGCGGGAAAATCGATCAGCCGACTTCCGCCATGACCTCGTCCGACACATCGAAGTTCGCGTACACGTTCTGCACGTCGTCGCAATCCTCGAGCGCGTCGATGAGCTTGAAGACCTTCTTCGCGCCCTCGACGTCCAGCGGGACACTGACCGACGGCAGGAAGGTGAGATCCGCGGACTCGTACTCGAAACCGGCTTCCTGCAAGGCTTTCCGGACCGGGACGAGGTCGGTCGCCTCGGAGACGATCTCGAAGTTCTCGTCGAGGTCGTTCACCTCCTCGGCACCCGCGTCGAGCACGGCCATGAGAACGTCGTCCTCGGCCGCGTCACCCTTGGGCATGATCACGACGCCCTTGCGGTTGAACATGTAGGCGACCGAGCCCGGGTCGGCGAGCGAGCCGTTGTTCCGGGTGAGCGCGGTCCGCACCTCCATGGCGGCGCGGTTCTTGTTGTCGGTGAGGCATTCGATCAGCACGGCCACCCCGTTCGGGCCGTAGCCCTCGTAGGTGATGGTCTGCCAGTCGGCGCCACCGGCCTCTTCACCGGCGCCGCGTTTGCGGGCGCGCTCGATGTTGTCCTGCGGGACCGAGTTCTTCTTGGCCTTCTGGATGGCGTCGTAGAGCGTCGGGTTGCCGTCCGGGTCGCCACCGCCGGTCCGGGCCGCCACCTCGATGTTCTTGATCAACCGGGCGAAGAGCTTGCCGCGCTTCGCGTCCAGGTTGGCCTTCTTGTGCTTCGTGGTGGCCCACTTGGAGTGGCCGCTCATCTCTCCTCCATCTACTCCTGTGCCCGCCGCTGAGCACAGTGTCGGTTTTGCTTAAGCCTGCCGCACGAGGTCGACGAACAGCCTGTGCACGCGTTCGTCCCCGGTGAGTTCGGGGTGGAACGACGTGGCGAGTACCGCCCCCTGCCGGACCGCGACGATCCTAGCGGCCGCGTCCTCGGAGCCCGGCATTTCGGGGACACTGGCGAGTACCTCGACCCCGTCGCCCGCTTTTTCGACCCATGGGGCGCGGATGAACACAGCGTGCACCGGGCCGCCTTCGATGCCGGTGAAGTCGAGGTCGGCTTCGAAGGAGTCCACCTGCCGCCCGAACGCGTTGCGCCGGACGACCACGTCGAGCCCGCCGAGTTGCCGCTGGTCAGGCCGCCCGTCGAGGGCCTGGCGGGCGAGCAGGATCATCCCGGCGCAGGAGCCGAACGCGGGCATCCCGTCCGCGATGCGCTCGCGCAGCGGCTCCAGCAGTTCGAAGGTCTCCAGCAGCCTCGACATGGTGGTCGACTCGCCACCCGGCAGCACCAGACCGTCCACTTCGGACAGTTCGCTCGCGCGGCGGACCGGCAGCGCACGCGCGCCGGCGCGTTCCACCATCGCGGCGTGCTCCCGCACGTCGCCCTGCAGTGCGAGCACGCCGACCACCGGCCGTGCCCCCGTCGCGATCGCCACCCGACCTCCCGAAAGACCTTCCCCTTAGCTTAGGCGCCTCGGGGAAGGACCAGGTCAGGGGACCCCGGCCAGCCGCAGCAGGGCGGCGGTCGCGGCCGCCGCGACGACGACCAGCGCGAACGGCGCCTTGCGCCAGGCGAGCACGCCGCCGACCAGCACCCCGGCGGGCCGGGCGTAGCCGGCGAACTCGTGTCCCTCGGTGAGCGCGGCGACCGCGACCAGCGCGGCCAGCAGGACGACGGCCGAACGCGCCATCAGCTTCTCGGCCTTGGACGACACGGTGAACCGCGCCTTCAGCACCGGTCCGGCGAACCGGAAGGCGAAGGTCCCGGCGGCGAGCACACCACCGGCGATGATCAGTTCCAGCGGGTCCATCAGTGCACTCCCTCGGGTTCACGCTCGACGGGTTCCTTCGCGGCCACTCCGGCCAGCACGCCGACCAGCGCGAGCAGCACCGGCAGCCCCGCGGGCAGGAACGGCGTCGTGGCCAGCGCGACGGCCACGCCGATGAGCACCGGCAGCCGGGCGGCACGGTCGCGCAGCGACGGCAGGACCAGCGCGAGCAGGACCGCCGGGAAGGCCGCGTCGAGACCGAAGGCGTCGGTGTCGCTGATCGCGGTCCCGGCGTAAGCCCCGGCGAGGACGCCGACGTTCCAGCACACGAACAGCCCGATTCCGCACACCCAGTACGCCGCCTTGCGCCGCTCCTCGTCGCGCTGGGCCAGCGCGAACGCGACCGATTCGTCGATCATCAGGTGGCTGCCGACGATCCTCGACGCCCACCGCTTGCCAAGGACGTCGCCGATCGCGAAGCCGAAGGGCAGATGTCGCGCGTTGGCGAGCAGTCCCGCCGCGACGGCCGCGACCGGGCTGCCGCCGGCGGCGATGATGCCGACGAACATGAACTGCGAGGCGCCCGCGAAGACCAGTACCGAAAGCAGCATCGGCGCCCAGATCGGGAAGCCGGAGCCCACCGCGATGGCGCCGTAGGAGATGCCGACAATGGTGTCGGCGAGGCAGACCAGCCCGATGTCACGGAGAAGATCGCGCCCCAGGACACGAGTGGTTGTTCGCCATATCGAACGCATAGCGTCATACAATGAACGAACGCAGCCGTGTTCGTCAAGGCGAACGCAACGACCGATGGAGCGAACGCATGTCCCCGACCGCGTCCGACGGCGCACCCCTGGACGTCATCGCCATGTCCCTGCGCCGGGAACGCGCCCGCACCGGGCTGTCCCTCACCGAGGTCGCCAAACGCGCCGGCATCGCGAAATCCACACTCTCGCAGCTGGAGTCCGGGACCGGGAACCCGAGCGTCGAGACGATCTGGGCGCTGTGCGTCGCGCTCGACGTCCCGTTCTCCCGTGTGGTCGAACCCGAACGCCCCCGCGTGCAGGTCATCCGCTCGGGAAGCGGGCCGACAGTGTTCGCCGAGCACGCCGACTACGCCTGCACGCTGCTCAGTTCGTGCCCGCCCGGCGCCCGGCGCGACGTGTACCTGATCCGCGCCGAGCCCGGGAAACCGCGACTCTCGGATCCGCATATGAGCGGCATCGTCGAGCACATCGTCCTCAGCGCGGGCCGCGCCAAGGTCGGGCCGCTGGACGAGCCGGTCGAACTGCTGCCCGGCGACTACATCTGCTACCCCGGCGACGTCCCGCATATCTTCGAGGCGCTCGAACCGGGCACGTACGGCGTGGAGATCGCCGAGTACACCTGATCAGGCGGGCTCCTCGGCCTTCTCCTCGGTGACATCGGCGAGCTTCCAGCCGCCCTTCCGCCGCAGAACCAGGACGTAGTACGCGATCGACAGAAGGGCGACGCAGGCCGTGACGATCAGGCTCGGCCGTCCCACCGCCGGGTCGAGCAGGTTCTGGTAGACGACGAACACCAGGACCGCCAGGGCCAGCACCGGCGCGACCGGGAACCACGGCATCCGGTACTCGGCGTGCGCGGTGGCGCCGGTGCGCCTTCCGACGATCGCGCCGAGGCAGAGCGCCGCGTAGACCGCCACGATCGACGTGCTCGTCACCACCAGCAGCAGTTTCGGGTCGACGAAGCAGAGCAGCGCGGCGACCAGTCCGGTGCCGACGGTGGCCACCCACGGCGTCCCGAACTTCGGGTGCACCGCGGCCAGCGCCCGGTTGACCGGCCGGGGCCACGCGCGGTCGCGGCCGCTGCTGAACAGCATCCGCGAGCTGATCAGCACGATCGCCAGCACCGCGTTGATGATCGCGAGCGCGACGGTCAGTCCGAGCACCGTGTCGAGGGTTCCGCCGCCACGCGAATCGATGAAGTAGGACAGCATGTTCCCCGAGGCGAACAGCGCGTTCAGGTCGGGCGCGCCGAGCAGGACCGCGGTCACCGGGACCAGCTCGGCGAGCACGGTGATGCCCAGCGCGAGCAGGATCGCCCGGGCGATCCCCCGCGAGGCGTCCTGCGTCTCCTCGCCGAAGTACACGGCCGAGCCGTAGCCGTTGTAGGCGAAGATCGCGACCGACGTGGCGATCGCGATGGCACCGACGGTGGCCGGACCACCGTCCGAGGCGACCGGATGCGCCAGCAGATCGGCGAACGACCGCGCCGGGTTCAGCAGTCCGAGCGCGCTGACCACGATCAGCGCGAGGATCTCGATCGCCAGGAAGATCCCGGTGACCCAGGCGTTGAGCTTGATGTCGAACACGCCGACGACGGCCGCGACCACGCAGGTCACGGCGGCGATGACCGAACCAGGCACGCCGGGCAGGAGCACGCCGAGGTAGGTGCCGACGCCGAGCGCGATCACCGCGACGATGAGCACCTGCGTGATGATCATCAGACCCAGTACGGCGAACCCTGGCAAGCGGCCGAGAGTGCGGGTGACGATCGCGTACTCGCCGCCCGCCAGCGGGAACGCCGACGCGAGTTCGGCGTAGACGAAGGCCATGAAGACTCCGACCACCGCGGCCGCCACGAAGCTGTAGAAGGCGCCCGTCCCGGCACCGGAGATCACCCCCGGCGCGATGATGAAGACCGACGAAGCGGGACTGATCGCGGAGAGCGTGATGAGCAGCGTGCCGAGGGTGCGCAGACCGCGGCGCAGGGCGGGAGTGGACACGGCCGACCTCCTACAAGGTAGGTTCCTTGAATCTCCTTCGAAAAACCGTTGAGCACGCATCAAAGGCCCTCCACCGTGTGACGTCAAGAGCTGATCGCGCGCAGCTCTTGCGTTTTTCGAACAAGATTCGAAGAATGAACGCATGGCGAGACCGAGCAAGGCAGCGGAGCGGCGTACCGAGTTGATCGAGGTGGCCAGACAGGCCGTCCTCGAACGCGGCGTGCTGAACCTGCGGTTGAGGGACGTCGCCGAGGGCGCGGGCCTGTCGCCGGGTTCGGTCCTGTACTACTTCCCCACCCTCACCGCTCTGCTCCAGGAGGTGCAGCGCGAGGCGGTGGCGCGGTTCTGTTCGGCGAGAGAGCAGGCCGCGGGTGCGAAGACGCCCCCGTCCGGCCGGCTGCTGGCGATGATCCGCAGCGGCCTGCCCACCGGCCCTGACGACGAACTCTGCGTACTCCTCTACGAGTTGGGCACGATCGCCCGCCGTGATCCCGTGTACGCCGCACGGCACATCACGCTCTACGAGCAGCAGGTCCGGATCTACACCGGCATCCTCGAAGCGGGCGCCGCCACCGGCGAGTTCACGCTGACCGCGGACGCGGTGTCGATCGCGCGGAACCTCGTCGCACTGGAAGACGGCTACGGCCTGCACCTCACGCAGGCCGTGCCGACGCTGGAAACCGCCACCGCCGAAGCGATGCTGCTCTCCTACGCCCGCACAGCCACCTCGAACCCCTTGGAGGACCGTCCATGACCCGCGCCCGCGATCTGGGTGTCCCGCTGCCCGGCCGGACCGGCGAGCACAACGCGCTCACCGACGTCCCCGGCGTCGAGATCGGTTTCACGACCCTCGTCGAAGGCGAATCGGTGCGCACCGGCGTCACCGCCGTCCTGCCGCGCGGACGCGAGGATTTCGCCGTGCCGTGCGCGGCCGGGACGTACGCCCTCAACGGCAACGGCGAGATGACCGGCACCGCGTGGCTGGCCGAGACGGGTTCGCTGACCCTGCCGGTGCTGATCACCTCCACGCACGCCGTCGGCGCGTGCCATCGCGGCACGATCGACTGGCTGGTAAGGGAACGGCCCGACGTGGCCGCCGAATGGCTGCTGCCGGTGGTCGCCGAGACCTGGGACGGCTATCTGAACGACAGCACCGCACCGACTATCCACAGTGGACACGCCATCGCCGCGATCGACGCCGCGCGCACGGGTCCGGTCAGCGAAGGTTCTGTCGGCGGCGGTACCGGGATGACCTGTTACGGCTTCAAGGGCGGAACCGGCACGGCCTCCCGCGTCGTGTCCTACGGGGACGACGAGTACACCGTGGGAACGTTGGTACAGGCCAACTTCGGCTCACGTCGCGAACTCACCGTCGCGGGCGAGCACGTCGGCGTGGAACTCGGCGCCGACAACCCGATGGAGGCGGACTGGGCGGCGCCGTCCGGCGCGGGATCGGTGATCGTGATCGTCGGTACCGACGCTCCCCTGCTGCCCGGCCAGTGCACCGCGCTCGCCCGCCGTGTCCCGCTCGGCCTCGCCCGCACCGGCACCGCGGGGTCGCACTTCTCCGGCGATCTCTTCCTGGCGTTCAGCACGGCGAATCCGGGAGCGCTCACCAGCCGGTTCCCCCGGACCGAGGAGGCCGAGTACGAAAGCCTGCGGTTCGTCCCGTGGGGCAGGCTCGACCCGTTCTTCGAGGCCGTGGTGCAGGCGACCGAAGAAGCGGTGCTGAACGCCCTGTTCGCGAACGAGGAGATGACCGGTCACCGCGGCCACCGAGTCCCCGCACTGCCGACGGGGCGGTGGCGCACCACCAATTGACAGGTAAGGCAGACGTGTCGTGATGAAGCCGGCGACAGGACCAGCACTCCAAGAACCTGGCGCGACTTGACTGTCCACAAGGTACACAGAACCAGATCCAGGCGTCCGTTTTGGGCACTTCGCGCAGGGTCGTGAGTGGCAATGAGGGTTCTAACCCGAAACGCCACTCACGACCCCTGCACCGAACTCCGCATAGGGGAATCAATCGGACATTCGGTCGCCAGAGGCTGTCCCCTGTGGACACTCAGGCGAAGAAGCCGTTCACCGCGGAAGCTCGATCACGCCATATTCGCCTTACCGCGCAAATAGCTAGGTCCCGATCAGCACCTTCGCGGGGGCCCGCGCGAGATCCAGCCGGACCCGCGAGGCACAGATCTCGTCGGAAAGCGAGTCCAGCAGTTCTAGCGCGCGGCGCAGGCAGGACATCGCGCTCCGCCGGTCTTCGCGCCGCAAGTACAACTGGCCCCGCCTGCGCAGGATGAGCGCCGTGCGGTGCGGGTCGTTCAGCTCGGCGCACAGCCGTCCGGCTTCGTCCAGCGCCGCCTCCGCCTCGTCGAGCAGGCCGAGCTCCGCGCTCGCGACGGCGTACGAGGTATGGGCGTGCGCCATGCCGAGGACGTCACCGATCTCGCGGAAGAGCGCCAGTGCCCGCCTCGCGGTCGCGCGCGATTCCTCGGGCCGTCCGGCGGCGCGGGCGAGGACGCAGAGTCCGGTCAGCGCCCTGGCCCGCCCGGCGGAGTCGCCGATCCGCTCGCTGATCCGGCAAGACTCGGCGAGCGCCTCACCCGCCGCACTGAAGTCGTCCCGGTACAGGTCGATCTGGCCGATCCCCCTCAGCAGCGCGGCTTCCCCGCGGGCGCACCCCGACTCCCTCGCCGCGGTGAGCGCGCACCGATGGCACCGCGACCATTCCGCATACAGTCCATTGTGGTCGAAGTAAGACCCGGTCACGACGGCGAGTTCCCAGGCGAGCTCGCCCAGTCCGGCATCCGCCGCGTGCGAGACGGCGGCCTCCAGCGCGGGCAGTTCGCATCGGAACCACGAAAGCGGTTCAGTCACCAGCGTTTCGTCGAGCGAGGTCCTGGTCGCGCCGCCGGGCTCGGGCCGCAGAACGCTCCGGGACAACCGATCCGCGGCCTTCTCCGCGAGCCAGAGCCAACCGCCGAGCACCCGCTCGATCGTCTCCGCGCGTACCTGTTCCTGCTCGGCCGCGACCTGCTCGACGGCGAACGCGCGCAAGAGGTCGTGCAGGCGGTAACGGGGTGCGCCGGTGGCCCGCGGAACCGGCTGGACCATATGCCGATGCCGCAGGTCTTCGAGCGCGCGGGACGTCGCCTCTGGCTCGCCGCCGTCCGCCAGCGCCGCCGCCCAGACCGGGAAATCGGCCGAGGGCAGCAGACCGAGTCTTCGGAACTGCCGCTGCCGGTCCGGCGCCAGTTGCCGGTACCCGAGGGACAGGCTGCCGCGGACGGCCAGATCCCCGGTGCGCAGCCAGTCCAGCCGTCGCCGTTCGACGGACAGCTCGCCCGCGACGTCGGCGAGCCGCCAGCCCGCACGGTCGCCGATCCGGCTGCCGGCGATCCGCAAGGCCAGCGGGAGCCCGCCGCAATGGTCGAGAACCTGCCGGGCGGCGACGGGGTCTTCGTCGATCTCGGTGAGCTTCGAGAGCAGGGCCTCCGCGTCCTCCGGTGGCAGGAGACCGACCGGGACCTTGCGGCCGAGTTCGAGTCCGGCCAAGGAGAACCGGCTCGTGACGATCACCGCGCAGCCGCCGGACGCGGGAAGCAACGGGCGCAGCTGCGCCTCGCCGGCTGCGTCGTCCAGGACCAGCAGCACGCGACGGCCGTGGACCAGGCTGCGGAACAGGCAGGCGCATTCGTCGACGTCGGCCGGGATCTCGTCGGCGGGAACGCCGAAGGCACGCAGGAAACCGGCGAGTACGGCTTCCGACGGCCTCGGCTCGTTCGTGGTCCCGCGCAGGGCCGCGAACAGCCGCCCGTCGGGGTAGTCGTCCGCGACCCGGTGCGCGAGCCGGATCGCCAGCGAAGACTTCCCGACCCCGCCCGCGCCGGTCAGCAGCAGCACGGGCGGGGTGTAGCGGCCGCCGTCCTTGCCCAGTTCCCCGAGCAGGTCCGCGATGAGCGCGTCCCTGCCTACGAAGTCCGGGATCCCCGGCGGCAATTGGCTCGGCACAGCGGGTTCCTGGTACGCGGGATACTCGCGGGTGGCCCTGCCCTGGCCCTCGCGCAGGATCTCGCACTGCAACGCGCGAATCGACGGCGAAGGCTCGACGCCGAGTTCGTCGACCAGCCTGCGGCGCCATCCGGCGTAGACGTCGAGCGCCTCGGCCACCCGGCCGGCGCGGGCGAGCGCGGTCATCAGCTGCCCGCAGACCCGTTCACGGAACGGGGCCGCGGCGAGCAGGTCACGCAGCCCGGGAACGAGCCTGTCGTGTTCGCCGAGCCCGAGTTCGGCGTCGGCCTTGTCTTCCAGCACCGAAAGGCGCTCTTCCTCCCAGTGCGCGACGACCTCGGCCGCCGCCGGGATCCCGGCGAGCACCGGCCCGCGCCAGAGTCCGAGCGCGTCCCGGAACCGTTGGGCCGCCTCGAGATGGCAGCCACGGGCCAGCAGTCCGCGACCCTGGGCGGTGAGGCAGGTGAACCGGCCGGCGTCGGTCTCCTCGGGCCCCGCGTCGAGAAGATATGCCGCCCCCCTGGTGAGAATCGGCGTTCCACCGGTCGACGCGCGCAAAGCCCTGCGAAGACCCGATATCAGACCCTGGACCTGAACTTTCGCCGAAATCGGTGGCGTCTCGCCCCAAAGCTCGTCGATTATCCGGTCGAGGGGCACCGGGCGTCCAGCCTCGATCAGCAGGAGCGCGAAGACCCGGCGCGCCTGCGGTGGGCCGAGTGGCAGGTCTGCGCCCTGCCACTCGGCCGCGGGTTCACCGAACAAACGATAGAAATGATTCTTTTCCTTCACCGTTTCTCCCCCAGTATTCGAGACACCCATTCCCGAGAGTGTCACAAATATCCGAGGGTGGCGTCCGGCATTCGAAGGAACGTCCTACTCAGCAGGCACTGGCCGAGGTGTAAATTCTCAACGAACTCGCCTGGTCGTTGTCGGCGTTGCCCACGTACGACGATCGGGCTCCCGCCTGCATGCAGCGACTGGTCCCGCTGCCGATGTTGTAGTACCAGCGGGCGTCGACTCCGCGTCGGTTGTGCCAGGACGACATCTGGTCATTGAATCCGTAATCGACCAGATTCTTCAGCCCCGGGTCCCGGAACTGCAGTCGCCGTCCGCCGAAGTCGCGATGCTCGTACAGGCACACGTAGTTCGCTTGGCAATTGCTGGCCGCGCTGGGCGACAACGACAGCGTGGTCTCCCCACCGTTCCAGACGATCTGGTCCCCGACGACCTTCCACCCGGGAGCGAGCTTCGCCGCGTCGACCCCTGCCGACTTCAAGGCGGCCGCCTCGTCCGTCGCGGCCGAAGCAGGTGTCGCGACGAGTGCTGTCGCGATCGCGGCGGCGCCCAAGGCCGCGGAAACGAACCGAAGTTTGCGCATTTGTCCTCCTTGATCCCGGCGTGCCCTCCGCACGCCGGGATCAAGGTCCCGTGATCCGCTACCCGATGCTTAAGCGGTCGAAAAGGGAACGAGGTGCGTCCGCTTAGATCCGCAGGTGACCGGTCAGACCCAGTCCGCCTCGATGCCGCGGGCGCGCAGCGTCTCCAGCGCCTCGTCGTTGCCCGTGTAGAGCAGGGTCATCGACTTCAGATGGGGAAAATGCTCGACGTCGGCGAACTCGTCGACGTCGAACAGGGAGTCTTCGCCGTCCCAGTTCGGCGCGATCTGAAGGTAGATCTCGTTGCCGCCGTCCATCTCGATCTCGGTGATCTTCTCCGCGAACTCAGCGGGGACCTCGAGCGCCGCGAAGTAGGCCAAGGCCTCAGGGACCGCCTCGACGCTGCCGGCGTCGTAGGTGAAGCCCTTCTCGGCGGCGTACTGCCCCAGGTCGAACTTCGGCAGGAGTTCCTGGTTGTACATCAGCTCTTGGACGACCGCGAGCTTGAAGTTGGGATCGGTGAACCGGATCGACTGACTCATGTCCGGACCTTATAAGCCGGCCCGTCCGCATGGTCCGAAATCGCCGAATCCCCAGCGCCCGGTGATCACGATCTCGTCCACCTGATCCCCGGCCAGTCCTGGTTGCCCGATGGGGCAAGGTCCGCCCGGTCGGATCGGCGGGACCGCCGGCCAAGCGGCCGCGGCACTGAGGGGCTCGACTCTCCTCGGCCTCGAAACCGATCCTGGCTCCGGCTATGATCGACTCGTGGTGCGATTCCACGGTGCGGCCGTACAGTCGGCCGGTTCCGCCGACGGGGTGGAACGACCCGGCGCGATTCCGGGACCAGGCGGTGACACCCCGCGTCCCCTTCGTCCGGCCGTCGCCGGACTTCCCGGGGTACGGCGTCAATTGGGGTGATGATTCATGTTCACTGGGCGAATCGGCGAGCTGGGTGCCGTCGAACAGATCAAGGGCGACGTGCTGCGTGTGCGGGCGCCGAAGAGCGCAAGCCGCGTCCGCGATGGCGGATCGGCATGCGTCAACGGGGTACGGCTCACCGTACGGCCGGTCGACGATGCCTTGGAGGCGGTGCTCTCCGCGGAAACCCGTCACAGGTCGACGTTCGACACGCTCGCGGCCGGGGACGCAGTCAACGTCGAGACGCCGCTTCAGGTCGGCGATCCGCTGGACGGCCATTTGGTACAGGGTTACGTCGACGCCGTCGGCAAAGTGATCCGGATCGACGACGAAGGCGGCTCCCGCCGGATCTGGCTCCGGCCGCCGCAGCGTTTGCTGGACAGGCTGCTCGCGAAGTCCCCGATCGCCCTCGACGGTGTCAGCGTGACCATCGCCGAGGTCCTGCGTGACCGGATCTCGGTCGTGCTGCTCCCGATGACCCGCTCGGCCACCACACTCGGCGATCTGAAAGCCGGAGACCGGGTGAACCTGGAACTCGACCTGGTCGGCCGTTTGGTCGAGAAGGCACCACCTTCGGCTGTGGGTAAGGCTTTGCCCCAGCTGCCGTGGGCCGGTCACGTCGACGGACGCGCCGGTGTGGAGAAGGTGCTGCGCCAGCTCGCCGCCGGTGGCGGTGTCGTCGTGTGGGATCCGGAGACCGAGGGCGAGGGCGACGTGATCTTCGCCGGCGCGCGGCTCCGCCCGGAGTCGTTCACCTTCCTGCTGACCAAGGTCTGCGGCTTTCCGGCGGTGCCGTGCGCGCCGGAAGTGCTGCGGCGCCTCGAGATCGCGCAGATGCCCGGCGAAGGCGACCGGCAGGGAACGGCGTGGTCGATACCGGTCGACCTGGCCACGGGAACAGGAACCGGCGTTTCCGCTGCCGAACGTGCCGCCACCGTGCGGAAGCTGGCCGCCCCGGACGCGACGGCCAAGGACTTCCTGCGTCCTGGACACGTGTTCCCGCTCGCCGCGCGGCCAGGCCTGCTCGCCGAGCGGTCCGGGCACACGGAGGCGACGGTCGCGTTGTGCACCGCCGCCGGCCTTCCCCCGGTCGGCGTGTGCTGCGAAGTGATGAACCCCGACGGCACGATGGCAGGCAGCGCCGACCTCGAAGTCGCGGCACTGCGCTGGGGAATGCCCATGGTGGATTTGGCCGACCTGAAAGCGTGGCTTTGATGACCGCACTGACCCTCGAAGACGCCCGGAAGGGCCTTGCCTCGCAACCGTTCAGCGTTCTTCTCGGGGCCCGGGTTTCCTCATTCGGTAACGGTGCCGCGACCCTGGAACTCGACATCCGCGAGGACCTGTTGCAACAGAACGGATATCTCCACGGCGGCGTACTCGCCTACGCCGCGGACAACGCGATCACCTTCGCGGCCGGGACCACACTGGGTCCGGATGTCCTCACCGGCGGCTTCAGCATCAACTATCTGCGCCCGGCACAAGGAATCCGGCTCGTGGCGGAAGCGCGGGTCCTGCACAGCGGCCGACGGCAGGCCACCTGCCGCTGCGACCTCTACGTGATCAGCCAGGACGGGACCACGACACTCAGTGCCGCGGCACAAGGCAGCGTGCTGACCAGAAACGGCCCCACCCCCTGATACACGCGGGACGGCCCGGCGCTCATCGAGGAGCGCCGGGCCGTCCCGTACAGAAGCCGAGTCTTTACCAGCCACGCTCGGAAAGGCGGTGCGGCTCGGGCACGTCGTCGACGTTGATCCCGACCATCGCTTCACCGAGACCGCGCGACACCTTCGCGATGACGTCCGGGTCGTCGTAGAAAGTGGTGGCCTTGACGATCGCCTCGGCGCGCTGCGCCGGGTTGCCGGACTTGAAGATGCCGGAGCCGACGAACACGCCTTCGGCACCGAGCTGCATCATCATCGCGGCGTCGGCCGGGGTCGCGATACCGCCCGCGGTGAACAGCACGACGGGGAGCTTGCCCTTCTCCGCGACCTCCTTGACGAGGTCGTACGGGGCCTGAAGTTCCTTTGCCGCAACGTAAAGCTCGTCCTCGGGCAGCGAGGAGAGGCGACGCAGCTCCGCGCGGATCTTGCGCATGTGCGTGGTCGCGTTCGAGACGTCGCCGGTGCCGGCCTCGCCCTTGGAGCGGATCATCGCCGCGCCCTCGTTGATCCGGCGCAGCGCCTCGCCGAGGTTGGTCGCACCACAGACGAAGGGCACGGTGAAGGCCCACTTGTCGATGTGGTTCTCGTAGTCGGCCGGGGTGAGCACCTCGGACTCGTCGATGTAGTCGACGCCGAGCGACTGAAGCAACTGGGCCTCGACGAAGTGGCCGATGCGGGCCTTCGCCATGACCGGGATCGAAACGGCCTCGATGATGCCGTCGATCAGGTCCGGGTCGCTCATCCGGGCGACGCCGCCCTGCGCGCGGATGTCCGCGGGAACCCGCTCGAGCGCCATCACGGCGACAGCGCCGGCGTCCTCGGCGATCTTCGCTTGTTCGGCGGTGACCACGTCCATGATCACACCGCCCTTGAGCATCTCCGCCATCCCGCGCTTGACCCGGGCCGTGCCGGTGAGCGAGGTGCTGGCCGTGTTCGTGGAGTCGTCAGACACTGCTGGACCTTTCGGAAAGCGCACGAGGTGGGGTGACGCCTCCGAGCGTAGGCCGGTTTTGGACCTCTGAAGCAGGCCAGTTCGCGGCGATTTCAGCAGTCCACTGGGTGATCTGGCCCGCGTTTGGTCCTCTGGATGCGGTAGTTGCGCGTGCAACTACCGCATCCAGAGGACCAAATGCGGAACAGGGCTAGCGGGCCAGGCCCTGGGTGAAGGCGAAGAGGCCGTCCGGGTCGTACTTCCGCGCCACCCGGCGCAGGCGCGGCAGGCTGTCGCCGTAGTACGCCTTCGCCCACTCGGGCATCTCTGGGTCGATGTAGTTGACGTACCCGGCCCGCCCGTATTCGCGGCCGAGTTCGTCCCGGACCCGGCCGATCACCTGGCGCGCGTACGCCTCGCCGCCCTCCAGGCCACGGATGATCTGGACACTGCCCAGCGCGGACCGGTGCGGGAAGCACGACTCGCTCGACGGCACCCGCGCGATCGCGCCGCCGTACGCGTCCACGATCGAGTACAGATGGGGATCGCTGCTCAGCAACGTCGCGAGCGCGTCGGGGTCGGGCACCGGATGGGTCAGCATCCGCGAAGTGGCCACATATTCCCCGCGCTGCGCGACCGCGGCCGGGAAGGCGGACTCCTGCGCGTAGGTCCGCATGGTGGCCAAGTGGCCTTGCTCGGCCACTTCGCGTTTGAGCGGCTGGATGCCGACGCGGCGGACCAGATCGTCCAGCAACGGGTTCACCTGCGCGGCGGAGCCCACGAAACAGCCACCGCAGTTCGCGGCCGCGGCGCCGAGGCCCATCCCCGACCACAACTCGTCCGGCATCGCGGGCTGCCACTCCTGCCAGGCCGCGACCAAGGCCGCCAGCGCGGCCGGAGGGAAGACCAGGTTGAAGTTCGTCAGCGTCCTGGCCGCCGCCGTGCGGAAGGTGAACGACGTGACGATGCCGAAGTTGCCGCCGCCACCGCCACGCAACGCCCACAGCAGGTCCGGCGCGGTCTCCTCCGACACCGGGCGTACCTCGCCGTCCGCGCCGACGAAGCGGACAGATTCCACATTGTCGCAGGTCAGCCCGTACTTACGGGCCAAGACGCCGATCCCGCCGCCGAGGGTCAACCCGGCGATTCCGACCTGGGGACAACTGCCGGCGGGCAGCGCGCGACCCGCCGCGGCCAAGACCTCGTACACCTGGCCGAGCCGCGCGCCCGCCCCGATCGCCGCGCGGCCGCCGGGCAGGATCTCGACCGTGTTCAGCCGGGACAGGTCGACGACCAGCCCTTTGTCCACAATGGAATAGCCGGCGTAACTGTGCCCACCGGAGCGGGCCGCGATCGGAATCCGCTGCCTGGCCGCGAAATCGACGCAGTGCCGCACGTCGTCCTCATTCGCGCAGACCGCGACACCGGCGGGCAGCCGATGGTCGTAGAGGCTGAAGAACCCGAGCCTCTTTTCGTCGTACCCGGGGTCGCCGGGCCGGAACAGCTCACCCGCCAACCGGGCGCGCAACCGTTCCCACGGACCACCGCCCCCGGGAAGCTCCGCGGGCACCGCCGCCATCACCGGGACCGCCCCCGCCAGCCGCAACACCGTTCGCCTGTCGAGCTCCATCGCTCATCCCCCACCGTCGGATTCGCCTCCGGGTGTCCGCCATCGAGCATAACGGCGCGTCGACATTAGGGGGTTCCCTCGCCGGCCGCCTTGCCGCGACGCCCGTCGCGGGTGTGTGATCGAGGACACATCTGTACGCGGCATCGTGTGGTGAGGAGACCGGCATGGCCGACAAACAGAGCAAGAACGGGGACTCCGGGGCCGCCGTCGCTGTGGACGACCCGGCGAAGGTCCGTAACGTCGTCCTGGTCGGCCCGTCGGGATCAGGCAAGACGACACTCGCCGAAGCGCTGCTCGCCGCGTCCGGCACGGTGACCCGGGCGGGCTCGGTCGTCGAGGGCACCACGGTATGCGACCACGACCCCGCGGCGGTCCGGCAGCAGCGGTCGGTCGGCCTCTCGGTCGCGCCGGTGCTGCATCAGGGCCACAAGATCAACCTCATCGACACCCCCGGATACGCCGATTTCGTCGGCGAGCTGCGCGCCGGGCTTCGAGCCGCCGACGCCGCGCTGTTCGTGGTCTGCGCGGCGGAAGGCGTCGACGCGGCCACGATCGCGGTCTGGGAGGAATGCGCCGCCGTCGGCATGCCGAGGGCGGTGGTCGTCTCCCGGCTGGACCATCACCGCGCCGACCCCGAAGGCGAAATCGCGGCCTGCCAGGAGGCTTTCGGCGCCGGAGTCCTGCCGCTGTACCTGCCCGCGCGTGATGGGCTCGTCGGGCTCATCACGCGCCGCTACTTCGACTATTCGAATGGTTTCCCACCCCAGGTCGGCGAGCCGGACGAGGCCGATTTCGCCCGGATGACCGAGGCCCGCAACGAACTTATCGAAGGGGTCATCGCCGAGAGCGAGGACGAGTCCCTGATGGACCGGTACCTCGCCGGCGAGGAGATCGCCGAGGACACGCTGATCGCCGACCTCGAAACCGCGGTCGCCCGCGGCTCCTTCCATCCGGTGATCCCCGTGTGCGCGACCACCGGGGTGGGACTCGCCGAAATCCTCGACGGGATCGTGCGCGCCTTCCCCTCGCCGCTGGAGCACGTCCCTCCGGAGGTCACCTCCCCCACCGGCGAACCGCACGCCGGACTCCGGGCCGATCCCGACGGCCCGCTGGCGGCCGAGGTGGTCCGGACCGCTGTCGACTCCTACGTCGGCAGGGTGTCGTTGGTGCGGGTGTTCTCCGGGACGCTTCGCCCCGAACGGCCGGTGCACGTCTCGGGCCACGGGCTCGCCGAACGAGGGCACGAGGATCACGACGCCGACGAACGGGTCGCGCATCTGTACTCGCCGCTCGGAGCGAACCTGCGCGAAGTCCCGTATTGCGTCGCGGGCGACCTGTGCGCGCTCACCAAGGTCGGCTCGGCGGAAACGGGCGACACCGTTTCCTCACCGGACGATCCGCTGATCATGAAGCCCTGGGCGATGCCGGAACCGCTGCTGCCGGTCGCCGTCGTCGCGAAGACCCGCAGCGACGAAGACACTTTGGCGCGCAACCTTTCCCGGCTCGTCGCGGGTGATCCGACGCTCCGGCTGGACCGCAACGCCGAGACGAACCAGCTCGTGCTGTGGTGCATGGGCGAGGCCCACGCCGACGTCGTGCTGTCGCGGTTGCGCGCGGGAGGCGCCGACGTGGACACCGAGCCCGTCCGCATCAGCCTGCGTTCGACCTTCGCCGGTCCGGGCCGCGGGCACGGACGGCACGTCAAGCAGTCCGGCGGGCATGGCCAGTTCGCCGTCTGCGACATCGAGGTCCAGCCGCTGCCGAGGGGGTCGGGCTTCGAGTTCGTGGACAAGGTCGTCGGCGGCTCGGTGCCGCACCAGTTCATCCCGAGCGTCGAAAAAGGGGTCCGGGCCCAAGCTCAGCGAGGGATCGTCGACGGCCATCCGCTGATCGACATCCGGGTGACCCTCGTCGACGGCAAGGCGCACAGCGTCGACTCGTCGGACGCCGCGTTCCAGACGGCGGGCGCGCTGGCGCTGAAGGAGGCCGCCGCGGCGGGCAAGATCGCGCTGCTCGAACCGCTCGAAGAGGTGGCGATACGGCTTCCGGACGAGCATCTGGGCACCGTGCTGGGCGATCTCTCGTCCCGGCGCGGCCGCGTGCTAGGTACCGAATCAGGTGAAGGCGGACGCACGGTCATCCGCGCCGAGGTCCCCGCGGTCGAGCTCCTGCGCTACGCGATCGACCTGCGTTCGCTGACCTCGGGCACGGCGACGTTCACCCGCAGGCATGCCCGGTTCGAGCCGATGCCGGAAGGGGCGGTGGCCTACTGACGCCGCGTTTAGTCCTCTGAATGCGGTACTTGCGCATGCAAGGACCGCATTCAGAGGACTAAACGCTGGGCGGCGGGAACTCGAAGCCGCCCGGTCGCCCGTTCCGGTCGGCCAGCAGACCGGCCAGGGTGGCGACGGCGATCTCGGGCGGCGTGCGTGAGCCGATGTTCAGCCCGACCGGGCGATGGACCCGGGCGATCTCGTGGTCGGGAACGTCCAATGCCTTGAGCGCGGCGACGTGCGGGCCGGCGTGGCGCGGATTGCCGAGTACGCCGACCCACCTGGTGGGGCGGTCCAGCACGGCCTTGAGGACGTCGCCGAGCTCGGGCCGGTCGTGATCGGTGACGACGACGTCGGCGTCCGGACCGAGGTCCGGCACCGTCGTGAGGGCGTCCAAGCCGTCCCCGACGTCGGTCACCCGTGCGCCGTCCGGCTCGAACAGCAGCGTCTTGAAGCCGAGGTCCTTGCCGTAGCGCAGGAGGAACGACGCCACGGGCGTCGCGAACACCGCCACCAGCAGCCGCTCACTCATGGGCTCGTCCTCCTACAGCTCGGGTTCGGCGATCTCGAAGTATTCCGGAAGCCGGGCGGTCCCCGCGAGGCCGAAGTACCGGACCTTCCGCCGCCGCCTCAAGTGCAGGGTGTCCCGGACGGCGTCGTTGTGCACGCGCCGCGCGATGACGACGCGGTGTTCGGCGTCGGTCAGCTCCTCGGCCAGCGGCGTCGGCAGGGCCGCTCGGTCGACGCGTGCCAGCCGCAACGTCAGCTCGCTTTCCTCGGCTTCGCGATCCGGCCTCGGCGCCCGCTCGGCACGCTCGGCCAGCGCGCGCAGCTCCTCGTCACCCAGGATCGCCGCGGCCGCCCTGGCGACGACGGCGCGCCGCGCGAGGGCGGCGTCGAGCGCCGCCCAGCCCGCATCCGTCCGGACGTGCAGCCTGTCCAGCCTGTTCGCCGTCGCGAGCAGGAAAAGCCCGCCCAGTACGACGATCGCGGCCACGAGACCACCGATCCACACCCAGGTCGTCATCGGCTGAACTCACGTTCACCCGCGCCGACGCGCCGGGGATCGGCGGCGATCGCGGTCTCGTAGACCCGCAGCACCTGCGTGGTGACCACGGACCAGTCGAACATCGCGACGCGTTCCCCGGCGGCCGCCGCCAGCGACACCCGGCGGGCCGGGTCACCGAGCAGTTCGCGGAGGCCGTCGGCCAGCGCCGCGGCGTCGCCGGTCTCGGTCAGCATTCCGGCCTTGCCGTCGTCGAGCACCCGCCGGAACGAGTCCAGCCCGCTCGCCAGCACCGGCGTGCCCGCCGCCATCGCCTCGGTCAGGATCATCCCGAAACTCTCGCCGCCCGTGTTCGGCGCGCAGTAGACGTCGACGCTTCGCAGCGCCCGCGCCTTCGTCTCGTCGTCGACCTGGCCGAGCAGGTCGATATGCGGCGCCAGCTCAGGGCCGGCCTCGCGGCGGAGCTGATCGGCGTCGCCACGGCCGACGACCAGCAGGCGCAGCTCCTCGAACTCCGGCAACAGCATCCGCAATGCCTCCAGCAGTACTCCCATGCCCTTGCGGGGCTCGGTGTACCGCCCGACGAACCCGACCGTGCCACCCGCGCGCGGGTAGCCGTCCAGCGGGAGCGCGCGGGAGAAGAAGTCGACGTCGACGCCGTTGGGCACCTCGACCGCATCGCCGCCGGCGTGTTCGACCTGGACCCTGCGGGCCAGCGCCGAAACCGCGATCCGCGCGGTGATCTTCTCCAGCAGCGGCCGCAGCACCGGCTGGAACGCCGCCAGTGTGCGCGAACGCGTCGTCGCGGTGTGGAAGGTCGCCACGATCGGGCCGTCCGCGACCTTCAACGCCAAGAGGGAAAGACTCGGCGCGGCAGGCTCGTGCAGGTGCAGGACGTCGAAGTCACCGTCGCGGATCCACCGCCGCACCCGGGCGTAGGACACGGGGCCGAACTGCAACCGCGCGACGGAGCCGTTGTACGGGATGCCGAGCGCCTTCCCCGCCGGGACGACGAAATCCGGGACGTCGGAATCCTCGTCCGCCGGAGCGAGGACGGAGACCTGATGCCCGCGCGCCAGCAACGCCTTCGCGAGATCGATGACGTGTCCCTGCACGCCGCCCGGTACGTCGAACGAGTACGGGCAGACGATCCCGATCTTCATGACCCGCGCCTGAGCCATCGGCTCAGCTCGCTTCGCCGAGGGCGGCCTGTTCCCCGGCTTCGAAGTCGGAGAGCCAGAACTTCTGCATCATGTGCCAGTCGGCGGGATGCGCGGCGATGTCCCCGGCGAAGATGTCCGCCAGCGCCTGCGTGGCCGCCGGCACCTCGGACCGGTTCGTCACCCGGATCCGCGGATGCAGCCTGATCTGCCAGCCGTCCTCGGTGAACCAGCAGCCGGCCGGGATCAGCGCGGCACCGGTGGTGGCGGCCAGCCTGGCCGGCCCGCCCGGCATCCGGGTCTGCTCGCCGAAGAACTTGACCGGCACGCCGGAATTCGTCAGGTCCCTGTCCCCCACCAGGCAGATCGCCTTGTTCTCCCGCAGCCGCTTGAGCAGCACGCGCATCGCGGAGCTGTCGCCGGTCAGCGGGACGATCTCGAAGCCGAGCGATTCCCGGTAGGACACGAACCGCTGGTACAGCGATTCGGGTTTCAGCCGCTCCGCGACCGTGGTGAAACCGCCGAGATAGTCCGCGAGCCAGACGCCCGCGGCGTCCCAGTTCCCGCTGTGCGGCAGCGCCATCACCGCGCCGTTGCCCTCGGCGAGGGCGGCGTCGAGGTTCTCCACGCCGGTGATCGACTGGGCGACCTTGCGGCTGACCTCCTTGTGGTCCATCGAGGGCAGCCGGAACATCTCGTGCCAGTAGCGGGCGTAGGAGCGCATCGCACGGCGGGTCAGCTCGTCGAGTTCGACGCCGTCGGCCTGCGGCACCACCCTGGCGAGATTGCGCCGCAGCTGGCGGACGCCGCCGCCGTCCCGCCGGACGGCCAGATCGGCGCCCAGCCCGAAGGTCACCGCGCCCGCCGACTCCGGCAGCCAGCGCGCGAGCCGCCAGCCCGCCGCGTAGCCGAAGTCGCTGAGCCGCTGGGAGAACCCGCTCATGCCCCGCCCTCCGCGGCGGGTGGCCCGGCCGCCTTGGCCGCCCTCGCCGCCTTGGCCACCGCGGCCGTCCGCTGCAGCAGGGTGATCACCGAAAGCACCGCGAGGAGCCAGAGCGAGATGTCCACGGTGTACGGAACGCCCAGACCGTGCAGCCCGGTTCCCACGAGGGCGATGATCAGGCGTTCCGCGCGTTCGACGAGCCCGCCGTCCGCCTCCAGCCCGGAGGCCTCGGCGCGGGCCTTGACGTACGAGATGACCTGCGCGAGCACCAGGCAGATCAGCGCGGCGGCCGCGGCAGGGCGGTTGTCGTCGTGGACGAAGCACCACCACGCGATCGCGGCGAACAACGCGCCGTCGACCAGCCTGTCGCAGGTCGCGTCGAGGACCGCCCCGAACGCCGTGCCGTACCCGCGGGCGCGGGCCATCGCGCCGTCGAGCAGGTCCAGCATCGCGAAGCCCCAGACGGTGAACGTGCCCCACAGCAGCATGTCGTTGGGAAAGAACCCGAGCGCGCACAGCACCGCCCCGGCCGTGCCGATGACGGTCATCGCGTTCGGGGTCAGCCCGGCGCGCACGAGCACCTTCCCCATCGGGTCGGTGACGCGGGAAACGGAGGCGCGCGCGAAAATGTTGAGCATCGGTTCTTCAGGTGCACCTAAGCAGCAGGGTCGGGTGGCCTCCCGAAGCCTATCCACCCGCACCGACACTCGTCGTCGCGCCCGCCCCCGGACCGGGTTCCGGTCAGTCCGCTTTGGCCAGTTCGGCCGAGTCCCCGAGGTCCGCGAGGGTCTCTTCCCGCATCGCCAGTTCCGCCTCGGCGGCGGCGCATTTCGGCGACAGCCGCCCCAGGACGGCGGCGCTGATCTCGCCGAGCGCCTTCACCTGTTCGGGGGTCAGCGGGTCGAAGAGACTCTCGCGGACGGCCTCGACGTGCCCGGGCGCGGCCTCCTCCAGCGCGGCGAAACCCTCCGGGGTCAGCACCGCCCAGGAACCGCGCTTGTCGGTGGGACACGACTCACGGCGGACCCAGCCGTTCGCCTCGAGCCGCGCGACCGCGTGCGAGAGCCTGCTGCGCGACGCTTTCCGTGCGTCGGCCAGTTCGCTCATCCGTAGCCGCCGGTCCGGCGCCTCGGACAGGGCGACGAGCACTTCGTAGTACGTGTGGGGCATGCCCGCCTCGTGCTGAAGCTGGCCCTCCAGGTGCGCTTGCAGCATTCGCGTGGCCGCGGAGAAGTCGCGCCAGACTTTTTGCTCCTCGTCGGAGAGCCATCGGGGTTCGGACATGCCACCCATTCTACCCCTGGTTGAACGCTCAACCAAATTGCGCTACAGTCATGGTTGAGCGCTCAACCAGACGAGGGTTCACCACGAACGCACCCAGACTTTTTGGAGATCGACTCTCATGACCACCACCGAGATCCCGGGCTACGTCGCAGGCAAGTGGACGATCGACACCGCCCACTCCGACATCGCCTACACCGTGAAGCACCTCGGCCTGGCGAAGTCCCGGGGCAACTTCACCGCCTTCACCGGTGAGGTCGTCACCGCCGACAACATCCTCGACTCGTCGGTCACCGTCGAGATCGACGCCTCGTCGGTCGCCAGCGGTGTCGACGGGCGCGACACGCACCTCAAGTCCGAGGACTTCTTCCACGTCGACGAGCACCCGGTCATCACGTTCCGCTCGACCGGCATCCGCGAGGACGGCGGCGACTACGTCATCGACGGCGAGCTCACCTGGCGCGGCAAGACCGTCCCGGTCTCGCTCGAGGCCGAGTTCAACGGCATCGGCACCAACCCGGCCAACGACAACGCCACCACCCTCGGCGTCTCGGCCACCGCGACCGTGAACCGTCGCGACTTCGGCATCGGCCCGGAGGGCAACGCCTTCCTGTCGGAGAAGGTCAAGATCGACATCGAGCTGCAGGCCGCGCTCAACGCCTGAAGCCCACCCGTTCCGGGTGACCACGGCGGCACGTGAGGACCACGGCGGACCGTGTCGTGAGTGGCGATTCGGGTTATTAAGGGGTACGGCAAACGTGCCGGGTGCGGTGGGCGGACAGCTCGCGGCCTTTCGCGACATGTACCCAGGCCGTGAGGCTCACCAACGCGTAGTGAAGGCCTCCTTCCCTACCCTGAGGGTAGGGAAGGAGGCCTTCACTACCGCCTGCGCCGACCTCTCGCACTACCCATCCCCGCTGACGTCGCGAAAGTGGCTTTCGCAACCTGCCCCTTTGCCCTACTTCTGAATAGAACCCTACTTGCCACTGACGACCCCCTCGCCAAACCGGGCACATGGGCCTTGAAGCAGACATTTCATCGCCGGAAGCGTCCCTTGTGGACACTCAGAGCGCAGCTGACTCCTGCCGGCCAGTCCAGAACCACGCCGCGAAGGCCGTCTCTCTGCCCTTGCCCAGCGAAGGGGCCCAAGTACATGAAGGCCTCCTTCCTTGCGCCTGACGCAAGGAAGGAGGCCTTCATGTACTTGAGATCGATCTACCAGGCACCCGCAAGCAGTTGCCGCGTCTCCCCCAGCAACTGCGGCAGCACCTTCGTATGCCCGATCACCGGCATGAAGTTCGCGTCGCCGCCCCACCTCGGCACCACGTGCTGGTGCAGATGCGCGGCGATCCCCGCGCCGGCGATCACGCCCTGGTTCATCCCGATGTTGAACCCGTGCGCCGACGAAACCTCCCGGATGACCCGCATCGCGTGCTGGGTGAACTCCGCCACCTCGACGGTCTCTTCCGCCGTCAGATCCGTGTAGTCCGCGACATGGCGGTACGGCACGGCCATCAGATGGCCCGGGTTGTACGGGTACAGGTTCAGCACCACGTACACGGTCTTCCCGCGCGCGATGATCAGCGCGTCCTCGTCGCTCTTCTCGGGAAGATGGCAGAACGGGCAGCCCTCGTCGGGTTTCTTGGACCCCTGCACGTAGGCGAGCCGATGCGGGGTCCACAGGCGCTGCAACGCGTCCGGGACCCCCACACCGTCCTGTCCGACGACTTCAGGGCCATCGGGGCCCGTCACCGGAGTACCGCCTCCAAGCCCGCCACGGTCGGCGAAGCGTTCTCGCGGCGCTGGACCCAGTCGGCGATCGCCTCGACCGCGTCGGCCACCGGGACGCCGTTGATCTGGCCGCCGTCACGGAACCGGAACGACACCGCGCCCGCCTCGACGTCCTTCGCGCCCGCCAGGAGCATGAAGGGCACCTTCTGCGTGGTGTGGGTGCGGATCTTCTTCTGCATCCGGTCGTCGCTCGCGTCGACGTTGGCCCGGATCCCCTTGGCCCGCAGCGCCTTCTCGACCCCGCGCAGGTGCTCGACCTGGTCCTCGGTGATCGGGATGCCGACCACCTGGACGGGCGACAGCCACGCCGGGAACGCGCCGGCGTAGTGCTCGGTCAGCACGCCGAAGAACCGCTCGATCGAACCGAACAGCGCGCGGTGGATCATCACCGGACGCTGACGGCTGCCGTCGGCGGCGGTGTACTCCAGTTCGAACTTCTCGGGCAGCATGAAGTCCAGCTGAATGGTCGACATCTGCCAGGTGCGGCCCAGCGCGTCCTTCGCCTGCACGGAGATCTTCGGCCCGTAGAAGGCGGCGCCACCGGGATCCGGCACGAGCTCCAGGCCGGAGTCCACGGCGGCGGTGCGCAGCACCTCGGTCGCCTCGGCCCAGACCTCTTCGGAACCGATGTACTTCTCTTCGTTCCGAGTGGACAGTTCGAGGTAGAAGTCGTCGAGACCGTAGTCGCGCAACAGGTTCAGCACGAAGTCCAAAAGGGACTTCAGCTCACCGGGCACCTGCTCGAGGGTGCAGAAGATGTGCGCGTCGTCCTGCGTCATGCCGCGCACGCGGGTCAGGCCGTGGATCACGCCGGACTTCTCGTAGCGGTACACGGAGCCGAACTCGAACATCCGCAGCGGCAATTCCCGGTAGGAACGCCCGCGCGAACGGAAGATCAGGTCGTGGAACGGGCAGTTCATCGGCTTGAGGTAGTAGTCCTGGCCGGGTTTGCGGACCGAACCGTCCTCGTTGTGCTCGGCGTCGAGGTGCATCGCCGGGTACATGCCGTCGCGGTACCAGTCGAGGTGACCGGAGGTCTCGAACAGCGCGCCCTTGGTGATGTGCGGCGAGTAGACGAAGTCGTACCCGGCTTCGACGTGCCGCTGGCGCGAGTAGTTCTCCATCTCCTGCCGGATGATCCCGCCCTTGGGGTGGAACACCGGCAGCCCCGAGCCGATCTCGTCGGGGAAGGAGAACAGGTCCAGCTCGACACCGAGCTTGCGGTGGTCGCGCCGCTCGGCCTCGGCGAGGCGCTCCAGGTAGACGTCCTGCGCCTCGGTGGATTCCCACGCGGTGCCGTAGATCCGCTGCAGCTGCGGATTCTTGTCGTCGCCGCGCCAGTACGCGGCGGCGACGCGGGTGAGCTTGAACGCCGGGATGAACTTGGTGGTCGGCACGTGCGGGCCGCGGCAGAGGTCGCTCCACACGCGCTCCTTGGTGCGCGGGTCGAGGTTGTCGTAGATGGTCAGCTCGCCGCCGCCGACCTCCATCACTTCGGAGGTGTCCACATCGGACTTGATGTCGACCAGTTCGAGCTTGAACGGCTCGTCGGCGAGTTCCTTCTTCGCCTCGTCGACCGAGTCGAAGACGCGACGGGAGAACTGCTGCGCGCCCTTCACGATCTGCTTCATGCGCTTTTCGAGCGCCTGCAGGTCTTCCGGGGTGAACGGGGTGTCGACGGCGAAGTCGTAGTAGAAGCCGTCCTTGACCGGCGGCCCGATGCCGAGCTTGGCCTGCGGGAACTGCTGCTGCACGGCCTGGGCGAGCACGTGGGCGGCCGAGTGGCGGATGACGCTGCGGCCATCCTCGGTGTTCGCCGCGACGGCTTCGACCTCGGCTTCGGACTCCGGGGCCCAGGAGAGGTCGCGGAGGTTCCCCTCGGCGTCGCGCACGACGACGATCGTGTCCGGCCCCTTGGTCGGCAGCCCGGCTTCGCGGACCGCGGTGCCCGCCGTAGTGCCCGCCGGTACCACCACGCGAGGGGCGGTTGCGGCTGCTACTGACGACGGCTGGGACACGATGGACTCCTTAGTTCAATCAACTCGGATATGCGTGATGCTAGTCGTCACCCGAGACAGGGTTCACACGCATTACCCCTAACAGCACGAAGGCCTCCTTCCCATCGGAAGAAGGCCTTCGCGTGTCGAGGAACGAGGTCAGACGGTCTCGACGACCTCGTCGAAGTCCAGCCGCGGCAGGCGGTCGAACCAGGGGTTGTCGCCCGGCTTGCCGACGTTGATCACGACGAGGGACTTCCACGGCTTGTCCGCGAAGAACTCCTTGTCGATGCCCTCGGCGTCGAAGCCGGTCATCGGTCCGGCGGCCAGGCCGGCGGCGCGGACACCGATGATGAAGTAGCCGACCTGCAGCAGCGCGTTGAGCTTGGCGGTCTCGACGCGGCCCGCCTCGTCGGCGAACAGGTCCTTGGCGCCCGGGAAGTGCGGGAACGTGCGCGGCAGGTTCTCGTGGAACTCGGTGTCGGCGGCCAGCACGACGGTCACGGGCGCGGCCTCGGTCTTGGCACGGTTGCCCTCGGACATCAGCGGGGCGAGGCGCTTCTTGCCCTCTTCGGTGCGGATCACCAGCGCACGCAGCGGCTGATTGTTCATCGACGTCGGGGCCCATTTGACCAGCTCGTAGATCGCGCGGATCTGCTCGTCGGTCACCGGCTCGTCGCTGAAGCTGTTCGCGGTGCGGGCCTCGCGGAACAACAGGTCCTGAACGTCCTGCGGGAGGTTCAAGGCTTCGGTCGGCTCAACGCTGGTGGTCATGGGTGGATCTTCCTTCCGTACGCGTCCTGTACCCATCTCAACCTAGTTGAGCGCTGAACTATTTCTCGCTCAACTATCTCTGCGTGTGGGTCCGGTCACAGGAAAGCGTCAGTAGGCGCCTCGCCCCTGCACCACGGCACGGAAGGTCTTCCAAAGGATCACCAGGTCGAGGGCGAGCGACCAGTCCTCGACGTAACGCAGGTCGAGGCGGATGCTCTCCGCCCAGCTGAGGTCGCTGCGGCCGCTGACCTGCCAGAGCCCGGTCAGCCCCGGCTTGACGAGGAGACGGCGGCGCGCGTCGGGGGCGTACTTCGCGGTCTCCTCGGGCAGCGGCGGGCGAGGGCCGACGAGCGACATGCGCCCGCTCACGACGTTGAACAGCTGCGGCAGCTCGTCGAGGGAGTACCGGCGAAGGAGACCGCCGACCCGGGTGACCCTCGGGTCCTTCCGCATCTTGAACAACGGGCCCGCGCCTTCGTTGTCCGCCTGGAGTTCCTGCTTGAGCTTGTCGGCGTTCGTGACCATCGTGCGAAACTTCAGCATCGTGAAGGTGTGGCCGTCGCGGCCGACGCGGCGCTGCCGGTAGATCACCGGGCCGCAGTCGTCGAGCTTGATCGCGACCGCGATCGCCAGCAGCAACGGGGAAACGAGAGTGAGGAGCAGGGCCGAACCGATTCGGTCGAGCGCCTCCTTCACCAGCCGGCGGCCGCCGGTGAACATCGGCGCGGTGACCCGCAGCAGGGGCATGCCGAGCACGCCGGAGACGTTCAGCCGGGGACCGGCGACCTCCATCAGCATCGGCGCGACCACCATCTCGGCCGAGGTGCCTTCGAGATCCCAGGCGAGCCGCTGCAGGCGTTTCGGGTTCCAGTGCTGATCGGCGGTCACGGCGACCACCCGGTAGCCGCCGCGGCGGACGTGGCCCGCGAGATCGTCGAGCTTCCCGACGATCGGCACGCCTTCCACCTCACCGCTCCCCCGTTCCGCACCGGCACCGGAATACGTGCAGACGGCTTCCACCCGCCAGCCGACATGGGGATCGGCCTTGGTGCGCGCGATGAGGTCGGCGACCGTGTCGGGACTTCCCGCGGCGAGCACCGGCAGGAGGCATTCACCGAGCCGCCTGCGCCGGTGCAGCACCTGTCTCAGCGCGTACCGCTGCAGGAACATGAAGACGGAGATCATCGGGACGACGATGAAGACCCACGGCTGCACGGCGAGCGCGCCGAAGAGCAGGCCGCCCAACGCGACCAGAACGGCGGTGGTCACCAGGCCACGCCCCAGCGTCCGGTACTCCTCCGCCCCCTCGCCCAGCACACGCGGACTCCAGGCGCGGCAGACCGACAACCCGAACAGGAAGGCCGCGGCGGTCCCGAGCGCGTGCATGTCGTGTGGATCGGATCGATCGATCAAGAAGGCGCTCATCACGATGAGCACGAAAGCGGTGAAAACGTCACTACCGACGACCCATGCTCGGTACCGCGATTCCCACGCCGCGTAAGGCGGCCGCGCCGACGTCGTGCCGACCGCGACGGCTGCCCCCGCACCCCGTTGCGGGGGGAGCGGGATCGACTGAAGGTCGATGTGCTGCGGCGTCCCGTTGACGGTGGACGACGGCCGCACCGACTCTTCCATCAGACCTCCCGGAGTGGGGATTCCCGAACGCCGGATCAACACGCTGAGTAAATGAGAACGATCTCGAAGAGTGATCGATTCTCGAGCTCTCTCAGCGGCCGATGGGGCGACACACGCCAAGGTATCGGCCACTCTCCGGCCATCGTTACAAGGATTTCCAGCCACAGCCTTGGCGGGCATCCGGCAAATGAATGCCGTGTTGATAACAACATGATGACGATGCGTAATAGACCGTATCCGCCGAACAACTACTCAAAGTAGTCACGAATTCCCCTGATTCGCGGCCACTTGGAGCACCGCGGCCCCGATCGGCCGATCAGCCCAGAAAACTCCACAGTGGACGGTTCGCGCGAGTCGACCTCCGGGCGGTCCACTGTGGATTTCACGCCACCGGCGGGCGGCCACTCGCCGGGCGCGGCCACCGCGAGCCGACCTACCTTGTCAATCGGTCACCGGAGTGGCGTTTCGTCACATCACGTCAGCATCACGGCGACCCCGTCGCGGCGGCCGGACGGGCGAGCCGTCAGGCCATGTCCCACATCACCTTCCCCATGGTCTGGACCTTTCGGCGGACACTTCGTGCCGAGGATCACAAAGATGTCTCAATGGTCCGACCATGCGACATTTCCACGGCGTGACGCAAGATATCCGATGAGTGTCCACACCGGCCGGAACGAGGTGCTTCGGAGATCTTCGAACCGTGGCGCCCCGACGGCCCGCGGCCACGCCGAGAGATTCGGCGGCACCGATGGCGCGGCGCGGGACGGCAGAAGTACCGCCCCCACATAACCCGCGTCCGACCTGGGGATCGAATGCCGCCGGACAGCTCACCCCGAGAATGAATCAAGGCCCCGGACCATCGGTCCAGGGCCTTCATCCGGTGGGCGATACTGGGATCGAACCAGTGACCTCTTCGGTGTGAACGAAGCGCTCTCCCGCTGAGCTAATCGCCCGCTCGCGGTGTTCCGGAGACTCTACCCCACGACTTTAGGGCGCCTGCAAACGGGTGGTTCCGTCCGACCACACTCCGCTCACCAGCAAATACGGAGCGAACAACCGCGAGCTAGCCGGGGCTTTCCCGGCAGGGGGCCGCCCGCGACGCGTTTCGACATTCGTGCGACGGTGCTATCGCGTGACGACTAAACCGCGCAGTATGTACATGTGGACTGCCTGCAGGACGCATGTAGGGCTGCGCGTCGCGCGGGTGATGATGGGGTGACGGAGGATGGCCCCGGGGTCCGATGACCCCGTCCGGGTGATCTGCGGCAAAACCGCGTTCCGATCAGCCGGCCGATGCGTCACATCATCGCCACTCGGTTCGACCGGGCCGGGAAGGAGACGAAGGGTAGGACGATGCGCAACGATCACGTGACGCTCCGCTCGACGGCGGTGTTCGACCTCCTGGCGCCGCGGACCCCCGCGGTTCCGGTCAAGGTGGAACTGCGATACGACACACGCGACCCGTACGCGGTCGTGGCCGCCTTCCGCACCGGCCGCGCCGGCTGGGTCGAGTGGGTCTACGCGCGCGACCTCCTCGCGGACGGCCTCCTGGCCGACGCGGGCGACGGCGACGTACGCATCCGCCCCTCCGTCGAAGACCCCGAGTCCGTCCTCATCGAACTGAACTCGCCGTCCGGGCACGCCATGTTCGAGGCGTCCGCTCAGGAGCTGGCCGACTTCCTCGACCGGACCTACGACGTCGTGCTCCCGGGCAACGAGCACCTGTGGGTCGACGTCGACGACGCCCTGACCCACCTGATCCCCAACGATCTGGCCTGATGACAGCCTTGCGAACAGCAAGTGGCACCCCGGTTGCAGGGCCGTTTTCGGGATCGGATAGTGTTCACACACACCACGGCGACGAGGTGAGGAACAGAACCACGAGGTTCTGAGCTTCAGCCGGACCGAGGATGTGCGGATGTAGCGCAGCTGGTAGCGCATCACCTTGCCAAGGTGAGGGTCGCGGGTTCGAATCCCGTCATCCGCTCGGAAGGCCCTCTCGGGCCTGACACGGTGGAGTGGCCGAGAGGCGAGGCAACGGCCTGCAAAGCCGTGTACACGGGTTCGAATCCCGTCTCCACCTCGCGCGATTAGCTCAGCGGGAGAGCGCTTCCCTGACACGGAAGAGGTCACTGGTTCAATCCCAGTATCGCGCACCATCTGTTTTCGGAGGTCAGAAGCCCTGTTCCTCCTCGGAGGGGCGGGGCTTCAGTCGTCAAATGGCGATGAAATGGCGATGGCCTTCGGAGCCGTCTCCAACTGCCCATCACGGAACGTGGCGTGCGGGTGCGGGAACCACTCCCCTAGCTTCGTCCGCTCACTCGGGGTCAGCGCGACCAACGAGCCGATCCAGCGGGTCTCGAGTGCTTGCAGGATCTGACGGCGCATCAGCGGGGTCACATGGTCGTAGACCCTTGCGATCCCCTTCATCTTCTGACCCAGCCGCGCCCGCCGGGCGACTTCGGGGATGCCGTCTTCGGCCAGCCAGGTGCTGTGACTGTGCCGCCCCTCGTGGAAGGTGCAAGTCGGCAGGATCGGCTGCACCACTTCCGCAGACCGCGTGTGTTCAGCGTCACTGCCATCCCACACCGGACGCCAGTAGCGGTTGCGGAAGTTCGACCGCCGCAACGGCGCACCCTCCGCACTGCACAGCACGAACGGGAAGCTGTGACTGTCGATCAACTCTTCGTAGAAAACTGCGATACTCGGCGGCAACTCCACGCTTCGCGTACCAGCCGGGGTCTTCGTCCGGCCCTTCTTCGCCCGACCGCCCTGCCGCCTCGGCGTCACCGGACGAGTCGGCCGCGGCCCGAGATCAGCCAGCCGCGAGGTGTCGACCCTGCGGCCACCCTTGAACAAACGTCCACCGACTTCTTTCAGCGGCTCACGGATCTGGATCGACCGGGCCTCACTGTCGTACTCGTGGCGTTGCTGGCCGACCAGCTCGCCCCAGCGCGAGCCGGTGTAGAAGTCGAGCAGCCCGAGCACGAACCCGGCAAGCCCGAGCCCGCTCTCGTAGAGCCGCATCGCCGCCCTCAGTGCCTGCACCGGTGTCGCGACGAGGTTCTCGATCTCGAACTCGCCCGAGGTGACCCGGATCCCCGCACACGGGTTCGCCGGAATCTTCCTCGCCTTGACCGCGGCACCGAGGATGGTGGAGAACAGCGAGAAGATCGACGCCACCGACGAGTCGGCGTAGTCCTCGTGCAACTCCGAGAGCCACTTCTCGATCTCGACGTAGCTGTTGAAGATCCCGGCCAGCGGCCAGGACGACCACTGGGGCAGCAGATGGTTGTCCAGAAAAGACCGGTACTTCGCCGATGTCGTCGGCTCCAGCCGCGGACCGACCGCGTCCATGAACTCTTCGGCGAATACGCCGAACAACATCTCCGCCTCACGCGGGTCCAGCCACAGGTTGCGCCGGATCAACGCCTCCTGCTCCACACCCCACGCTTCGGCCGCCTTCTCGGTGTTGAAACCGGACCTGCTTCCCCACGTCCCGTCAGGACGTTTGAACCGAGCGCGCCAGCCCGGCGGATCACCGTCGTTCGGTTGTGCGTAGGCCACGACGGATACCTCTCTTTCTTTGGTGACGGCCCCGGCTTGTTCCGGGACGTGATCGGCCGACGCTCACGCCACACGCATGCCACCGCGATACGGACGCACCTCGCTCTTCGTCAACTGCACGATCTCCGCGACGTCCTCCCGGCTGAACCGGTAGTGCTTGCCGAACCGGCGATGCGGAAGCACCCCAGCCGCAGCACGGTCCTTCAACGTCCTCGGCGACAAGCCGAGCAACGCTCCGACGTCTTCCGCTGTCAGCAGCGCGTCGGGATCGCGAGGCGCGTGCGCCGCCAACGCGCGGATCGCGCTGGCGAGCTCCCGGATCGAAGCCGCCAGCGCCGCACCACCATCGACGGAGTCCAGCGCGGAAGTGCTCACTCGCGGACTGTCGTCCGTCACAACAATTCACCTCCTCCAGCGATGCGGACAGCGCGACTCAGCCCTGTCACGTCTGCGACACCGGACGGTTCCGGCACCCGCGGACGTGAGGGCTCGTGACAACGGATCAACTGATCAGACGCGGTAGCGTCGGCCGATCGCCAGCTGTACCAGCTGAAACAGCTGGCGCACAAGGCAATCCTGAGCAGACCGGACGACCTACCCGATCGCGTGAACTATCGCTCCGCCCGGATCTCCCACCGCGTTCGCCGGATCCCATCGACACCGCGCGTCTCACGGGGGCGGGACACAGTGGACCAACCCGGACGCGGCCGAAGGTCCGCAACCGGACGAAAGCCCGCCGCGCGCAGACTCGCGCCACTCTCCCCTTCCTGTGTGTAGGTGATCAGACGCTGGAACCCGAGGGTCCGCGCGACGCGCCACGAGACTCCATAGAGCTTGGAGTTGGCGTTCCGGGTCCCGATCGTGCAGGTCCGCGTGACCTCGACACTCACCCCGTCATCGAGGTGGCGAGCGACCGGTCGACCGACGATCGCCACGCCGACGAGTTCCGTCTCGTGAGCGACGCCCACCGCGAACTTCATCCCGCGCGGCGGCCGATGATGCCGGTGATGTGCGGCAATGAACTCGCACGCCTGGCGGAAGGTGACCGGGACGATTCTCAAAACCACTTCGACACCTCCGTTCCACCACGACAAGACATGCACGGCCTCGACACCAGACCGGCTATCGCCGCAATGCCGCCGACTGCTTCACAGTGGACGGCCCGGATGCCGTTTCGGCCGAGTCCGAGGCCGGCCTCGCGTCGGCCGGACATCCCGACCGTGTCCCCAGTGGACGGTCGCTCCCTCCGAGTTCTGATGCCGAACTCAGACAAGTCACCGGTCATCTTGGGCCCCTACGCCGCGTTCGATAGAACGCGTGCCGTGTCACCCAGCCGCGGCAGCCCACGTCGGGTCGGCAGCGGCGGAATTGGGAGCGCAGTCGCACGGCTTGTGGCATCGGGATCGGCGCGAAACACGAGTGCGGTGTGGTGCGCGGACAGTGCGATGGGGTGGCCGAGAGCGCGTTCCGCGTGGGCCACGGCGCGCCGTTCGGCAGAGGTAACGTACGCGCGGACTCGACGCCGGCAAACGTCGGCGGTCAGGGCGACGCTGCGCGCGACCGGCGCGAACCCGACGGCGGCGCCAATGGCCATGATCTGGCTGGGAACGTCGAGCAATTCGCGCCCGGCCGGATGCCGCTCGGCTGGACATGTGACAACGACATACCCACCTGGCCGTACCAGGTGCCGGTACTGAGTCAGCAGTGTGTTCAGCCGGTCGAGCGCCGCCGTGAGATCACCGACCGGGCCACGGCGCAGGGTGGTCAGTAGGAGGTCGATGCGGCCAGTCAGCCCTGCCGTTGCCGCGGCGACAGCCGTGCCGGGACGTCTGTCGAGGACGAGAACCATCCCGTCAACGAACACGCCGCGCGCTTTCGTGGCGGTCACGTTCGCGCGGGCCAGGCGCCACCATCGGCGTTGTCCGGTGAGCCCGATCGCGTGCCGCCCGCAGCGCAGTGCTTCGACGATGGTCGTTCCGGCTCCGCAGTCCGGATCGAGCACCACCCCGCCGGGCGGGGTGAAGACTCCGATGGCGTGCCGGGCGATAGCCGGGGCCATCAACGCGGTGTCGGTGCCGGTGGCGTCGCAGTATCCACCCTCGTCCAGTTGGGTCGCGACACTGGCCGTCCCGGTCGGCCAGACCGAAGCCAGAGCCGGGCTGTCTGGCTGTTCAGGCATTCGGGATCTCCGTCCGGTCGGCAGCGTCCGGGAGTCGTCCAAAGAGCACGAGATCGTGGTGGACCCTGCGCGACGGCAGCACGCCGCGGACCGGCCCGGCGACAGTTGCGGCTTCCGGAGTAACCGGTGCGGTAAGCACGGCGATGGCGTCCATACAACGCAACCCGCGCCTACCCATCGTGTCCACGATCTGCGCCTGAGGAGCAACCAGCCGTCCGCCTCGGTCTTCACAGTGTGTGATGACGGCGGCGAGCCCTCGCGGAGCAAGGAGGGCATCCCAATCGGTGTGACCGAGCCAGTCGGCGGTGAGCGGATCGACGGCGGTGATGACGAGGTCGAATTGGCCCCGCAGTCGGTGCACGGCCCGACGGCGCCTGCGCCGTGAGTCGGTATCCGGCTCGGCGACCGAGCCAAGATCGGGCCGACTGAGTCGGGGTCCCGACTCGGACTCAGTCCGGTCGGAAGAGGCCGGGCCGGTGTCGTCGCCGAGGTGACCCGATTCCGGCGCAGCGGTCGCGGTGTCGACGCCGCGACCGAGCCGGGTGACGGTCCAGACCGCTTCGGCTAGTCCGGCGTAGGCGGTGGTGCCGCAGGTCCGGTCGGAGGCGGACCGCAGTGTGCGCGTCGCCGTCGGTGGAGTCAGGAGGAGCACGCGGTCGCCGGGACGGGTGTAGGTCCTGACGAGGGTGAGGATCGTGCGTCCGAGCCAGCCGGCAAGCAGCGCGGTTCCGGGCAGTTGCTCGGCGTCGGCGAAGGGCCAGAGAGTGGTCAGACGCGTCGCGCGACCGCGTCCGGCAGCGGGCGGCCGGAGGCGAACCCTGCGCCGGTGGTTACTGCGGTGCGACGGTGTCGGCGTTCGCCGATGGGTCGTTCGGTGTCGGCGGCGTCCCGGCTCATCGTGAGGTGTCGATGTCATGGGTTGCCCTTCCTCGCGGCGTGGTCTGCCAGGTCACTCCAAGAGGCGGGTTTCGAGCCCGTTTTTCGACACCGAAATCGACACTTCTTCGAAAACTCGTCAACAACATTCCAACTGGGTCAATCGACCAATCCATCCCCCCAGGTTTCTCAGCTCCGGCCGTCAGAAGTGTTTCAATTCCTCGACCAGCAGCGCGACTGCGATCAAACTAAGAAGCACTTAAAGCCCAGCTCAGCGAGCACGTAAGGATCGCAAACGTGATGCTCTGCCAGCACTGAGATCACCGCACTGAACCCTTTCAGAAGCGATTCTTTAGTAGCTTTTCTTGTTCTTTTCTTGTCGCCGCTCCGGCCTCCTGATGGGGCAATTCCACTACCCGGACAGGAGCAGGCGATGACAAGAGAATGGTTACCCTTGGACACGGCACGCGATGCCTTCGGTTGGCTGGTGACCGGACCGGAACCGATGGCGCTACACGGCGCGAAGTTCCCCGGGCTGCCGCGGCGGCCGGTGCCGTTGGACGAACTGCGGGACCGGGTGATGAGCAAGCAATGCCCGCCCCGCGCACGCGACGACGTCTGGGCGCATCTAGTGCTGCAGTCGCGTGCCCGAGGTGGCGCGTGGACGGTGGCGTGCGTCGGGATGGCATTGCCGTCACTGGCCTCGAGCGCACGCTGGCTGGCGGCAAGGTATCGCGGTGATCGCGCGGACGTGCACGCGGCGGTTCTCGCCGGGTTCATCCAGGCACTTGCGACGGTGGACCTGACCGATCCGGGCATCGCGGTCCGGCTGCATTTCGCGGCCCGCCGCGCCGGGCAGGCGGCGTTGGAAGAGTCGCTCGACGCTCCACTGCCCGCAGGCTCGGGCTATCGCTCCACCGCGCCGCGGCCGCCCTACGGGCACCCGGACTTGGTGCTCGCACGGGCAGTCGGTGAACAGATTCTCACCCCCGCCGAAGCGGAGTTGATCTCGGCGACACGGCTCGGCGAAGAGTCGGTGGCCGAGTGGGCACAGCGCCGTGGGACAGCGCTCAAGACCGCGTTCAAGGCCCGCGATCGGGCCGAGGACCGACTCGTCTCGTGGCTGCGCGATCAGGTGACGGAACCCGACTCCGAGGACCCGGTCGCGGACGCGGCGCTGACCGCGCTGGCCTCCGATGCCGGCGGTGTTCCGGTCGAAGACCCGGCACAGACGCTGCCACTTGCGGGGATGGGTTCCTTCACTGCCAGCTGCAGAGGTCCAAGGACCACCTCCCCGTCGTTCCACACCTGGGCGGCCTGTGTGCCGGTGCCGCCGAAGTACTCGGCCTCGACATAGGCCGTGGGGCCCTTTGCGGAACACGCGGCCAAGGCACTGCCGAAGCCACGAGGTACTTTCCAGAATCCGTCGAGTTTCGGCGCCCCGGGGACGGTGACCGCGTCGACGTACGCGTCGGTCATCGGCAACAGCGCCAGGTGCTGGCCGAGGGGCACGATATGCGCATCCTCGACGGTGTCGGCCAAGTCTCGAAGGACGTTGTCGCTCGCGATGACTGCTTGCAGGCGATACCCCATGTCCACATTGTCGTCTAGCCGGCGAGGCGTCCGGCAAGGTGGGTTGGCGAGTCCGAGGTAGCGGGACGTGGACAGTGCGGTCAGTGCCCTGACGTCCTCGATCCTGCAACCGGACAGACGCGGCACCTTGATGGCCATTCAGGACGCCTCGGTTTCCTTCTTGCCCCGTGTCTGAGGTTCCTCTGTTCGCCGGAGACGGCGGGTGTGGGGTCAGGCAGTCGCGTCTGGGGGCGTGTGGATGGCCTCAAACGTGACCAGGGCGTGCATCCCAAGCGTGCACCCGCGGGGAGCCGTAAGTGCCCCTCGAGTCGGCATGGATTTGTTCAATGTTTTCAGCAGCAACGCGTTCTCTTCCTGATGCGGCGAGGCTGGGCGGTCCCGCCATTCGTAATAGCCGGAACGGGACACGTGCAACACCCGGCAAGCCATCACGATATCGATGCCGTCCGCGGCGAGTTCGTGGACCAGCGGGAACGTTACTTTGGGAGGATGTTCTCCCGCGCGAAGTACGCGGCCGCGCGTGTCAGGATCGCGTTCTCCAGCTGCCGGTTCTTCCGGCGCAGCTCGGCGAGTTCTTTCTTCTCTCCGCTGATCAGTCTCGTTGCCGAGCCGTTCTCATCGGCGTCGGCCGGGGCCATCCAGTTCCGCAGGCCGGACTCGCTGAGCCCGAGATCATTCGCCAGCGCGGCGACCGGTTTGTCACCCAGACGGGCCAACTCGACGGCACGCTGACGAAACTCAGGCGGGTGTGGTGCAGGCACCAGAACATCCTCCCTGTTGACGCAGGTGAGACCTAGCTCAGATCAAGGCGTGAGGTTCGCCTGGAAGAAGTGGGTGCTGGCGGCGACAACGCGGACACGCGGAAATTGAGGTGCCAGGACAGGCCGAGCATCCCTACCGTCGGCCCCATGCACCATGAATCCGCCCTGCTGAACGTCATTGATGTGGAAGCCACCTGCTGGGACGGGCAGCCGCCGCCCGGCTCTGTGAACGAGATCATCGAGATTGGTCTCACCGTCGTGGATGTGTCGGCAGGGCGCCGTGTGTCCCGGCATCGTGTCTTGATCCGACCTGTCCGGTCGACGGTGAGCGACTTCTGCACTGAACTGACCGGACTGACGCAAGCTGAGGTGGAGCGGGGCGTCTCCTTCGGCGAGGCATGCCGGATCCTCGTCGAGGAGTACGAGGCTCGGGAGCGCCCCTGGGCGAGTTGGGGCGAGTACGACCGTCGGCAATTCGCGCGGCAGAGTCAAGCTGACGGGGTGGCCTACCCGTTCGGCTATCCGACTGAGCGCACCCACACCAACGCCAAGGCCGTGTTCGCCGCGGCCTACGGGCTGCGCAAGAAACCCGGCATGGATCACGCTCTGCAGATCGCCGGACTGCCGCTGGAGGGACGCCATCACCGCGGCGAGGACGACGCGTGGAACATCGCCGCAATCGTCCTCGATCTTTTGGGCCGTGGGGCATGGCCGGTCACGGCCACATTCACTGAGCAGGCTGTGGGCCTGCCCCGTTTTGACGGAGAGGGTGATGTTGCCCCGGTTCTCCGGACATCCCTTGGAAAGCCGCAACTTTCGTGAGCGACGTTGTACGGCGCGCTTCGCCTCCGGGCGTTCAGGTGGTTGTCCAGGGTAGCCGTATCGCTTCGATCTCGGAGTCGCTCACCAACGCTTCGACCAGCGCCTCCGAGCCGACGACCTTGGTGGCCCACAGGTCATAGTCGGTACACAGGCACCAGGAGCGATCCTCAGCCCACAGGTTGGACGGGCTGAAGTCGGTCTCAGGATCGTCGTACAAGATCGCGGCGTCGCCGAGCTTCCCCACACGCACATGGAGATTCTCGAAGTCCCTGGCCCCGAGCGTCAGCGGGCTGTAATAGGCCAGGCAGCGGGTGACCGGACCTGCGGGACTATGTTCGGTGAGGATCTCGAGCAGCCGCGTCCAGGTCTCGCGGTCCAGGCTTCCCTCGGTGGGCGGAACGATACCGAGCGGCCAACTGCCCTCCTTCCTGACTGAGGGAAAGCATCGGTACGAGGGCAGCAATCCGTCGGGAACCACAGGGTCGTCGGTGCGCCGGGCAAGCTCCGCCCAGCGCAAGCGTCGCCACCCGGAACCGGGGTGCTCGGCACGGCCCAGCCCGCCTCCGGTGGTCACGCTGACGGCGTCGAGGTCGACGCCGTCGATGATGTGGGGCTGGACGCTTCCATCCGCGAGGCGCGCCTGGTGGTACTCGTGATGAGACGTCTCCATCGGCCCTCGTTCGTGCTCGTACATAGCGTTGAGCACCCACGCCGCGTCAGGCATCGCCGGTGGCATGAACCCGGTCAGGCCGTCGCCGCACACCGTCAGTAACCAGTCTGTGACACCGGCCGGGGCCAGCGGCCACAGCTTCGTCAACGCGGTCGGAAACTCGGACATGCCCGCATGATTCCAGTCAGCACGTGCAGAGCGTGCCGCGAGTACCTCCCGCGACAGCCGCACAGGTCGGCTGGAGACACGCGAGGCGAGCACATCGTCGAGCAGGATCTGCTCTCACCTCTCCTTACCGCGATCGAGGACAGCAGCGGTGAACCGTGTACTTCTCGCGGTCTCACAACAGTGGCCAGCTGCCGTCGGGTCGCAGGCACCACGCCGTCCGTTCCTCGTCGAACGTCAGCATCCCTGCAGCTGGATCCGCACTGCTGCAAGGGTTTTGTCGTCGTGGCGTTTCGCGCGCGGCAGCGTCCGCGCGTCGGGATCGGCGTCGTGTTCCCAGGTGTGGCAGCGGGTCACGATGTCGTGCAGGTCTGCCGTGGTCATCGCGCTGATGGTGGGCCAGTCGGTGATGCCTAGGTGTTCCATGGGTGTGTAGGCGCCGTCGGTCGCCACAATCGCCCACGGGATCTGGTGGACGGGGATGGTGGCGCGGATGGCGTGGTAGGCCGCGGCGGGGTCGGTTTCGGCGATCCAGTAGCCGCCCGGCCGGTTGCGGCGTGCCGCTTGCCGGCGTTGGAGTGTGACCAGCAGTCCGCGGTGGGTGTCGTCGAATCCCGTTCCGGTCGCGAGGCGCTGCTTGTACAGGTGGCGTTCGGGGATGTCGAGGTGGCCGAGCCGGGGATCGGTGATCGTGCGGCCGGGCGCGACGAGGATGTTGTCGCCGAGCATGAGCACGTCGACGTGCTCGTCACGGCGGCGCAGGATGGTCACCGTGCTAGATGGAGATGCTCCCGCGGTCAGGTCCAGTTGGGTGGTGGTCGCGGTGATCGCGTCGGCGAGGGCGTCGGCCAGGTCGATGCCGGTGTCGTGGTCGAGGTGGTCGTGCAGGTGTCGGCCGAGGCTGTCGGCGTAGGTGGAGGGGCTGACCGGGACGGGTGCGTAGGCACTGGCGCCGTCGAGAACGATGACCGCGCTGAGGGTGCTGAAAATTCTGTCGTCGCTGGTGTCGGCGGCTGGGCGCTGAGCTGATGTGACAGTGAGATCCGGCATCGGTTCGCCGGTCTAGGCGGCGCGCCAGCTGGAATTGTCACGCCGGCGCAGGGACGCGATCCGAACGTCAAGTTCGTTGACGGCGTCGGTGTCGCCGTGCTGGGCGCGGCGGATGAAAGAGCCGAGGGTGTGCAGGTCACGCAGGCCGGTCAGGGTGGCCATGCCGGGCCAGCCGCGGGGGTCGTAGCCGTAGGCGGTGATGAAGGCGTCGAGTTCGGCGGTGCTGCGCCCGAACCTGATCCCGCCCTGCAGGGTCGGCGCGAGGTCGAGTTCGCGGGGGCCGAAGGCCGGTTCGTCCCAGTCGCCGAGTAGTGCGGTGTTCCCGTCCCAGAGTGTGTTGCCGGGGTAGGCGTCTCCGTGCAGCATCCCGACGCCGAGGGGGAAGTCGAGGTCGGCGTATTCGGCGAGCAGGCGGTCGCGTTCGGCCACCAACCAGGCTTTGTCGTCGCTGGACAAGGCGGCCGAGGAGGTCACGAGGTCCGCGAAGTGTCGTAGCGGCGCGGCCGCGGGCAGGTCGATGGGCGGTGTGGGCAGGGCGTGCAGCTTCCGGAGCAGCGCTCCGAGGTGCGCGGCGCTGGGCAGGTCTCGCTGGGTTTGGTCGTAGTGCTTCCAGAAGGTGACGACGAAGGCGCCTGCGTCGATGGGCTGGCTGACGTCGGCTGGTTCGGTGCAGGGGAAGTCGTGGGCGCGGAGCCAGCGTGTGAGGTTGATGGCGCGCTGCGCGCTGGCCCAGGCGGTGTGCGGGGCGATCTTGGCGATCAGGCCCTGGCCGGGGCCGGGGATGCGGTAGACGGTGGTGGCGTGCCGCCGCAGCAGGACCGCGTCACCGGGGTCGAGGCCCGCTTCGCGGCACGCTTGGACCAGGGCGGCGGTGTCCGGGAGATCAGGCACGAGCTGATGGTAGCGCTCGTGGCGCCTGCCGGGCCGTGGTCAGGTAGCCGGTGAGACGGTCGGTGAGCTCGGCGGCGTCGCCGTGACGACGTCCGGCGAGGGTAAGCGCGTCCGCGCGCAGCAGCCCGATGGTGGTGTCGATCTGCCGGATCCGGAGCTGGTCATCCAATGTGAGGACGGGCTCGGCGGCGGCGAGAGCGCCGGTGACGTCGCCTTGGCCGAGCCGCGCGCGGGTCACGTCCAGCCGGGCGAGTGCCTCGTCGCCGTAGGAGCGGTCTTCCAGGGGACCGGTCTCGTAGCCGTTGATCGCGGTCAAGGAGTGGCGTTCGGCGCCGTCGTAGTCGCCGAGCAGCGTCAGGGCACCGCCCTGGTAGTAGGTCAGCTTCGTCACCGGGAAACTGAGCAGCCCGCCGAAGTCGACGACCTCGTCACGGGTTGCGGGTGCCGGGTCCAGGTCTCCGAGCCGGGCGAGCGCGTCGCGCGCGGCCGGGGAGTCCCCGGCTCGCGCGGCCGACCTGGCGACGATCGCCAGCAGCCGCTGCTGCGATTGCGCGCTGACCGGGTACTGGAGTCCTTCCCTGGCCCGTGCGGCGGCTTCCCCGGGTCGCGAGGACCACTCGAGCATCAGCGCCGCGGAGCCCAGTGTCCAGGCCCGCAGCGCGTCGCTGCCCGCGACGTTCGCGAAGGTGCTCGCCGACCGCAGCTGCTGCAGCGCCGCTTTGGGGTCGCCCGCGTTCTGGCTGGCGTGCGCGAGAAGCAGACACAGCACTCCGGACAGGACAGTTGCTTCCTGCGCGCTGCGCGGGCGGTGCGAGGTCTGGGTGATGGCCGCCAGGGTCTTCTGCGCGTCACAGAGGTCGTCGACCACGGTGGACAGTGGCGTGTGGACATAGGCGACGGCGATCCTGCACAGCTCGTCGCGCAGGTAGCGCAGCTGTTCGTCGCTGGAGGCCAGCTGGGCGGCCTCGTCGGCCATCGTCATCGACAGCTTCGCGCCGTCCCGGATCTGCCCGCCGAGGTCGAGCCGCTCGGAGTCGCCGGCCGGGTCGTCGGTACCGGCCCCCACGGTGGCCCAGAACCGGTTCCTCACCTCCCCAGGGGCCTGGTTCAAGGCCACGGTCAGCAACTCCTGAGCTTCCCTGCCCGGTGTGACCGACGATCCGGGCGCGCTCCAATGGTTGACGGTGCTGGGGCTCAGCCCGAGATGCTCGGCAAAAGTAGCCAGGTTCAGGTTCAGCGCCGATTTCAGAGCCATCGCCGATTGCGCCGTCCACCGGAAATCCATTATCTACGCCCTCCCTATCCCGCTCCACTGTGCCGTCCGGAACCGTGAACTGCAATAGCGCTGCAACGCGAATTGCAGCGTGCTGCAACTGGCTGCAACACCAAGGGGTTCCGAGGAAGACGCGGGCGAGGCACGCTCGAGGCACGGCATCGACACCCCGTTACCCACCGCTTATCCGCACAGCACCAACGGATCCCGGCCGCCTCCGGCGACGGATCCGGAAATAGACGACGACACGAGGAACACCGTGACCTCCGACAGCAGTGACACCTGCCTCATCGTGGCCATCATTCACCAGGACGACGTCCTGCAATGCACTCTTACACCGCCTTTCCAGGAACCGGAATGGCAATTGCCCTCGGTCCCCCACGTACCGCAAGGTTCGATCGAGCACGCCGCCACGTGGCTTCTGTCGGATTGGGGTTTCCCCCGGACCCCGGTGCATCACCTCGGCGCCACCAGCCAGACCGCGCACGGCGTGGTGCAGGCCGGGACGCTGGTGATGGCCACCGTCTCCACCCGCACCGACCTGCGCATGCGGGCCCCGGACGTCCGCGGGGTTCGGTGGCGTCATCTGCGCGACAGCTCCCCCGGCTCGCGAAGCGCCGTCGACCGCGTCCTCGACACCCTTCCCCTCGCCTCCGACGAACGACCGGCCGCTCCCGCCACCACAGCACAACCATCCCTCTGCTCACCGCCGGAAACCACCGGGTGAGATCCCTGCTCGCCCACGGCACCGCGGGCGACCTCTCGACCCCAGCAGTCACCACGACCAGGTGCTCCGCGCCGCGCGCGCCGTGACCAGCTCGCTGCCCGGACGGCCCCCGACGCCGGGCAGCGCAGGCGGCCGCCGCTGTCCGGCGCGTTCCCGCCCCGGCGCGGAGCACCCACTCCCACGCATGTCCACGACTTTTGAGGAGCTGATCCCAGTGTCACACCAGACCGCTGGCCCACCCGCCAACACCATGCTCGTCGTCGAGCGCGGTGTGTCCTTCGCTGTCGGAGGTCATTGCTGCGACACCTGGACCTGGGAACGGGCCGGCTACCAATGTGACCACGGGTTCGTCATGTGGCGCTCGCAGGTCCTCGAGGCCCGCCACGCCGCATCCGGCCAGGACAGTCCCCGATGATCACGACACAGCTGTCCCGGACCGCGCCCCTCACGGACCGGGACCTGGACCCTCTGGCCCACCGCCCGGTCATCGAACCTGACGTCCCGCACCGTCTCCTCCGGCTCGGCCGCTAGGCCACCGTGCCATGCACCCGCATCCCGCCCACTGCGGCGACTGCGACCGCGACCAGCACACCTGGGGGCCGGCAGCCACCGAACCGGAACGTGACGTCACCGCCTGGACCGTGCGCCTGACCCGACGACACTGCGTCTGCCGCTGTCACTGCGGGAAAGGCGAAACCACCGTCGCCGCCCGTGCCCGCCGCCCTGACCCGCCCACCGCCTACCTGCCGCTGGCCGGATCCCTGGACTTCGACCGAGAGCGCGTCGTGATGGTGGCCCCCACTGTTCCCCGGCACAGACTGCCCGCGGCAGCACTGCTCGCCGCGGACCTGCGACCCTACCGCACACCACCGCTGCCGCTCGCACGGCGCGTGCTGTCCTTCGCCGAAGCACAGCACGCCCGCCTTCCTCTCCCCATACCGGACCAGGCCGTCATGGCACGCGTTCTGAAAAACCTGAGGCAACTGCCAACGAACGGCGCCAAACACCCGCCACCGACCAGCCCCTAACCAGACCCTGCCGAACCCAGAGAGCCAGGGGCGCCGCAACACAAGAAGCGTCCCGTACGGCCTCCCGGCGCTGACGTGCGTCAGCCGCTGTTCCGTCGCTCCGCGCACCGGATTCGCCGAGCTGACCACCTCGCGGATCACGACGTGTTGGCCCCTCGCAGCCCCGCCACTGTTCACCGGGACAACGACGACGTCGCAGCACTGCGCGCGGTCGCCTCGGCGTGTTGGGGAGTCATGCTCGCAGCCGGCGGCGGGCTGGCGACCTGGAGCGGCACGTTCTACCTGCCCATGCCCTGGTGGCTTGCCACGGTCCTGGTGATGGGCGTCGCCGGAGCCGCCGTCGGGTGGGCGCTGGAGAGCCTGAGTGCAGTCCGACACGCCGTACCGCGCGCGTGGACGGCCACCATCCTGGTGTTCGTGACCCTGGGCCTGGTCACCGCAGGCCTGCCCGAGGACACCGGTTTCCCACCGGACACGTGGGCCGGGGTCCGGGACTACCGCGGCAAGTGCCTCACTGGCACTGAATTCACCGACGCGGGAGCCCGGCTCAGCATCACCGCCGACGTCGTGACGCTTATCGGCTCCCGCAGCGGCACGCTGCGGTTCACCAGAACAGACGACAGGTGGCCGTCCCCGGGCCGCGCCGAGATCGGGGGCAGCGGTGTCGTACCGCGGGACCGCGCGACGCGTCGTGCACTCGCCGCCGTCGGCTGCAGCTAGCAGTTCCGTCCGGCGCCGCAGGCCCTCGCCACCACAAGATGAAACACGGAAGGCTTGGTGAAGTTGCCATGACAGAGGATTTCGCAACACCGCGGAGGGTGACTTTTGCGGACCTCGAGACCGAGGTGTCTGTGCCGCTTGGTGAGCTTGTGACTCTGGTTCGACGTGCACGTCGCCTCTCACAGAGAGAGGTACAGCGACGCGCGGGCATGAAAGACGCGACCCTCTCCAAAATCGAAAAGGGTATTAACGGTATCAGCAACATTTCCGTCATCATCCGGCTTGCCGACGCTCTGGAAATGCCGCGAGAGCAGTTGTTTGAATGGGCGGTCCGCTACATCGAGAACAAGCGTCGGCCTTCCGTGGATCGCGCCAGCGATTAGTCCGCAGAACACGGCGGAGTCCGGTCATGTACGAGGGCCGTGACACGCCGCACCTGACTGGATTCGACGGTGCTAGCCACACGCTCCGCGCGAACTCGCGGCACTTCGGCCAGGTCCGCCCCAGCCGAACCCTCCCATGACGCACAGCACCGACAGGAGACCGAATGCACGGCACTGCCGCCTTCCGCGCACGGTCGTCGCGGCCTCTCAGGCGATGCGTCGCGCGGGGCCCCGTCGTCGCGGCGCTCCGACCGGCTGGCTTCGCGAATCCTGTCGTCGGCGCGCCAATCTCCGGATGTGGTTACCAGTGGAGCACCCGTGCCCGGGTCGACGTGTCGGAGCAGGTTCGCAGTCGGCAGCTCGCGAACGGCGAGTCACTGTCGCGGGCGGAACCGGGCGGCGGGTAGCTCCCATGCCCCTTGTTGACGCGATCATCGCGGTGGCCGCGATTTCCCTGGCCGCCTGCGTCGCCGCTGTCGTGGTCCTCGGCGGGCTTCTCGCCTGGTACGTCGCTGACGCCGAGCGCCGCTCCACACGCGAGTTCACCCGGATCTACGGCCCGCTGCCCCCACTGGAGCCGCGGTCGCTGGACACCGGCCCGGACGGTCCCTCCGGTCACCCATTCAGGGCGGTCTACCGGGGCAGCACGCCGTCCACACCGAACCCCGCCGCTGACCCCCGAACCCGGAAGGACCGCTGATCATGGTCAATTTCTCCGGCCGGATCGCTGCCGTCGTGCGCGTCGTTCTGGCCATCGTGACGACGCTGCTTGCCACAGCCGGTTGCGGGCCGGCGTTCTCTCCCGAGCACCCGCTGGCGGTCCGCGTCGTCGCCGGTCCGGATCTCGACACGCTGCCCTTGCGGCACGGGATCGAGCGCGGCTATTTCGCCGCCGAAGGTCTCGCCGTCACCACGATCCCGGCGACCGACCCCTACACCGGGCTGCACACGCTCGTCGACGGCGGCGCCGACATCGCCTTCAGCGACGGCACCGTCGTGGTCGAGGCGGCCTACCGCGGCCTCGACGTGAAGATCCTCGCCGAGGCCGGATGGCTCGGCGAGCGGACCGCGGCAATCGTCATCCGTGGTGACAGCTCGGTTCCCGATCTCGCCGCCCTCACCGGCCGCACCATCAGCGCACCCTCCACAGGCTCCCAGGACCGCCTACTCGCCCAGGTCCGCCTGGACAACGACTCCGACGCTGTCGCCAGCGACCGGGTCCAGTGGGTGCCCATGGACATGTCCGAGCGCGCAGCGACCCGGCTCGCGAACAGGGACGTCGACGCCGCGGTCTTGCGGGAACCGTGGCTCACCGACGCCATCCACGCACACGGCTTCACCGCCCTTGCCTACCTCAGCGACACCAGCCTCATCCACCCCACCTCCACCTACGTCGCCACCACCGCCTGGACCGAGCAGCATCCCGACGCCATCCCGGCCTACCGGCGAGCCCTGCACAAAGCCGCCCGAGACCTCCGGACTGACCGGGCCGCCCTCAGCGGCCTCGCCGTGCGCCACCTCCGCATCGCCCCGGACACCGCCGCCCGCATGGGCATCCCCATCTACCTGACCCACGGGCCCTCGGTCTCTCAGCTCCAGCGCATCCCGAACCTCATGCACCGCTACGGGATCCTCGCCGAGCCGTACCGCATAGCACCCCTGGTCGTGCCCCCTGACCCGTGACGCACAAATCCTTTCCCGTCCGGCGAACGGACCCACACAGCTGTTGTCCATTCAGGACGCTCGGAAAGGGAAAAGATGGTGGAGCTGCCACACGACATCAAGGTTCAGATGCTTGAGGGCGGGGTTCTCGAAGCCCTGCACACAGGAGCCGACTTCGTGGTGGTCCAGGGACCCGCGGACGTCGCGATACCGCTCGTGGACAACTGGGTGGCCGAGAACGGTGGCCTGTGGGATACCCACTTGCGCGTCGACCTCTACACCTACGCCTACCGGCGGACCCTGGTGGTCCCGTGGGCGGTCGCGGCCAACCTGCTGGCCGCGGTCAACCCCTGGCGCTTCCGTCCACGAACGCTGCTGATGCGCATCGCCTGGTACCGCAGGATCGTGCAGCATCGGAAAGTCCTGCTGCGGCTGCACAACGCGCACGGCGCACCAGCCGTGCGCTGTTTCGTCGGCGGCGCCCCGGGAAGTCTGGTGCTCGTCACCGCCCGCACGCGACTGGGGACGGTGACCGACAAGGTGGTCTGGGTCAACTTCAGACCCACACGCCTCATCGAAGGACCGCTCCTACCGGGGCACACCACTCTCGACAGTGAGCAGCAACCATGAGGCTGCCCAGCGGGATCGTCACGTCGACGGATTGACCAACCTCAACGGGCTAGTCCACAGCAGCACACCGTCTCTGGGTGAGCCCGACCAGCTTCTGCGATACAGCGCAAGCCGATACGTGCAAGGAACGTCAGCCGGGACAGGTGAGCTGCAGGAAGCCCCAGGGCCTGTGGTGAGCAGGCTGATGTACAAGTTCGTGCGAGCGTTGGGAGCAGAGCAATTCTTCGCCGACGTCTTCGCACGCCACGGGAAGTCCGCCTGATCCGGCGGCCTCCCGACCGTCAAGCTGATGCTTTCCAAGTCGTTCACGCAGTGCCACGGCCACGCGAGCTGGGGTGGTTCCTGCTCGCGATCGCCTCCGAAGCGGGTTATCGATAGCCGTCGCACTCGCCCTTGCAGCCCGATACCTGCCGATCCGCTGTGCGGCGCCCGGCCTGGACGACGCCGTTCACCGCCAGCCGGGTGTGCCCGCCCCAAACCCACACCCTTAGCGAACAGGACCATCACCTGGCCACCCGAGTCAGCTGCGTGCCCGGCTACGCCCTCGTCCCCGCCCGGCGCGAGCGATACAGCGCCGACGCTGAACTGCCGCTCACCATGCCAAACACCCTCCCCACACTGGCAAGACGCCGAGGGCACCGTGGTTCAGCCTGGCTCAGGCGGGAATCTCTGGCTCAGGCTGGAATTTCCTGGCGCAGCTCGGCGACAACGGCGCCGCAGGCCACGCACTCCCTCACGTGATGACCGACCCGCGTGCTGTCCCGATGCCGCAGCCCGCCCCGAACCCACGCGCCCAGCTTTGCCGCCGTCTCCACACAGCCCCGCGAGCTTTCGTCCGGCTCGGGCACGTGCGCCTGAAGGTATTCCTGCCTCAGGCGTTCACGAGCCCGGTAAGCCAGGGCGGATACCCCGTTCGGGGTCAGCCCCATCATCGGAGCGACCTGAAGGGGAGTCAGTTCCTCGACTTCAAGATGCCACAGCACTTCCTGATGCCGCTCGGTGAGCCGGGTGAAGGCACGCACGGCGAGCAGGCGGTCCAGGCCAGCGAGCACGGTGTCCCGGAACGGCTCGGTGATCGCGCCCGGGTTTCCCGTGTCGATCGCGGCGGCCTCGACGTCCGCGGTGAAGGCGATCCTGCGTTCCCGGCGTGTCCTGTCGTAGGCGACGTGCCGCAGGGTCGTGAGCAGGTACGCGCGGAACCTCGCGTCCTCCGGACCACGGTCCCCGCCCTGCAGGATGTCCAGCACTCGAAGGAATGCCTCGGAGACCAGGTCGTGGGCCTCGTGGTCCGGACAGGCCAGCTGCCCGGCCAGGTGGTACGCCGAGGCGCGATGCCGCAGGTACAGCGCGCCGAAGGCGGCCGCGCTCGTGGCGGGCTCTCCCTGACGCACGATCCGCAGCAGGTCTGCGTCACTCCGCTGTCCGGCGGGAACATCGGGCGTGACGACTGGTGCCGCGGCCTGGTGGCGATTCTGAGGGGTCGTCCGCCGACCGGCGGTTCGCTGAACGCGGAGGGCAGTGGCCGGCCGCTTGCTGGGCAACACGATGGTGGACACGACTGACTCCCCCGCTGGACGTGGTACACGACGTGGTGCGAGGTACCGACCGGATACCAGCGCAGATTCAAAGTCCTAGGACTTTGAGAATTGCATGCCGAGCTTGGATGCGCAATAGTCCTAGGACTTTGGTTTCGGCGGCGTCGAGGGGCTGGTGTGATGGTCAAGAAGCCGACGTACGAGGTGATCGCGGCGGAGCTGCGGGACTCGATTGTCGACGGCACGTACCAGCCGGGTGACATGCTTCCGCCGCTCAGCCAGCTCACCCGCCAGTTCGACGCGTCGAAAGAGACAGTCCAGCGTGCGGTGCGGGAGTTGATCGCGGAGGGCCTGGTCGAGACGAGGCGCGGGGTGGGTGGCGGCACGGTGGTGACGGCCGCGCCCGTGCGCGAGGTGATCGTGCGGGAGCGCAAAATCTTCCGCGACGAGCGGGGATACTTCTTCGACCTGGCGGCACAGTCCTGGGTCGCTGTTCGTGAGCCGCAGGTCCGGACAGTGCCACCCCCAGCCGATCTCGCCGTGCTACTGGGGACCACACCGGGTCAACCGGTGGTCATCCGCGATCGCGTGATGGGCGACCCCGACACCCGCCAGGTGCACCACGTCTCCCTCAGCTACCTGCCACCGTGGCTGGTCGACGAACTCCCTGTCATCGCCGAAGCCGAGACCGGGCCGGGCGGGATCCTCGACCGGATGGAGGAGCACCTGCAGGCGGAGCTGGACATGGAGGAGCGAGTCGGCGCCCGCCCGCCGTCCGCGCGCGAGCGCGAACTGTGGGCCCTCCCACCCAGTGCGCCGATGCTGCGACTGCGGCGGATCGCCCGCAGCCCGGACGGACGGATCTGCGAGGTCAACGAGACCGCGTTGCCAGGCCACCTTTACGAGATCGGGTACGCGCTCGAGCGCACGGACACACCGGACCGGTGAACTCGTCCAGACCAGAAGAACACGACGACGTGCGTGGGCCGATACATGCCCTGCCAATCAGGCACGCGACGATGGGAGCGATGACAATGGCTGCCGCACGGCGACAGAAGGGCCCGCCAGGAATGCGGCCGGATTCTGCCAAGGTCCAGCCGCACTCCGGCACGGCGCAGCACGCCGTGGGCCGCCGCGGCCGCCCACGGCTGTCCGCGGCGAGCGTCGTGCAGTTGGACCAGGAGCATGTCGTGCTCGGCGTCGCGCGGGTACTCGGTGGTCATGTACTCGAAGTCGGTGCGGATCATCGCCGGGCTAACCCGACGGACACCTCCTCCGCGCACGATCCTGTCCTCGATCAGCCAGAGTTGCTTCGTTTTGACCCGCGCCCGGTTCGGATTCGTCTCCCGATGGCAGATGTGCGCGTGGGGCGACCTGCAGTCCCCGCACGCCGCCCCCTCACGCAAGTGCAGATCGACCAAGTGCATCCCGCACAGCTCGCCGATGCGGAACCCGCCGTTTGGCATGCACGACAGTTCCGGTCACATCGCCGTTGACGAGGTAGTGCGCCCCGGACCGGTCAAGCATGCACCGGCCGGTGCGGTACCACCGGATCTCGATGGCGGTCGCCGACGGCGGATCGTTCTTAAATGGACGCGCGGGCAGCCCGTGAGGCGTCGGTCAAGGTGGTGCCCACACCGGAGACCAGACCGGTGTCGACGCAGGTGAGGGTGACTTTGTAGCCACCCGGAGTCGTTGCGTACACGAAGGCGCTGCAGGTGTCGCCACCGCCGAGCGCGATCTGTGCCAGGGCACGCGCTTCCGTACTGGCATCGGTGAGGGTGGTGCCGAGCCCGTCGATGAAGGAAAGCCCGATGCCCTTGCAGTTGAGGGTGGCTTTGTAACCGCCGTTGACCGCGGAGTTCATGAAGGCCGAGCACCCGGCGGCGGGTGCGGCGTTCGCGGTGGCGGGCAGCGCAAGGCTCGCGGCGGTGAACGCTCCGATCATGACCATCGTTCCTTTGGCCAGGCCGATCTTGCTGATGCTTTCGCGCATCGACACGTCCTTCCCTCTCTTGCGGCGCGAGGCGCCGGATCCGACGGGCCGAGCGGGCTGTCGGCCTGTCGGTGGTTCGACGTTCGGAAACCCTTGTCGGTTCCGGAAGCGGGCCTCAGCCAGGGCGGGCGACGAACCGGTTTCCCCAGAAGCCGCCGAACTCCACCGGTTTTTCCGCGATGCTCCAGCCGAAGATGTTGTCCTCCCCGATACTCACCAGCACGTCCCGGATGACGCTCGTCATCGGCCCGGGATGCTCCTCGTGCCAGGCATCCCGATCGTGGTAGACGACCGGCCACTCGTCCGGATCCGCCTGCCCGGTGATCCACCAGAACGTTCCGCCCGCACCGTCGTTCCCCCAGGGGTAGAGGCCACCGGGGTTCCGGGAACAACCGGTAAGGGACACCGCGCAGGTAGCCGAGGTCTTCGTCACGGAAGAACCCCAGCATCTGGTGGTTGTTCCTCTTGACGTTCGCGCATTCCTCGGCGCTTTGGCCGGGATTCGAAATCTCGATGACGTCACGAAAACCGCCGGAAGGGAACCGCGTGAGCAACTCCTTGTAGTCACTGGGCAGCGGTGTTCCCAGTTCGCGTTCGACGGTGGTCCAGTCCAGCTCCGGCCGGAAGTCTCCGGCCCGCCAGCCGACGAGCTCGCAGATCTCGTCGACGTGCGACCGTCTCGGCGGTGTGTCACATCTTCTCCTGGTCGGTCAGACTGGTTTCCCCCGTGGGGAATCCTGCCAGGAATGGGCCGGCCACAGATCGGCGATGTGCTCCTGAAGCGAGATGACGCTCGAGTGGCCGCGGGTGACGGCCTCGATGCCTTGTACCGCGGCGGCCAGTCCCTGGACCGTCGTGAGGTACGGGATTCCGCGGGCCGCCGCTGCGGAGCGGATTTCGTCTTGTTGTGTCCCAGGCAGGGTGTCGACGACCAAAACGATCTCGCCTGCCACAACAAGGTCCACAAGGGAGTGTTCGCGGGCGATCGTGACCGGTACCCCCAGGTACTGGAGGATGGTGCCGGTTCCTTCGGCGGCCAGGATTTCGAAACCGTTGTCCGCCAGTGCTTTCACCGGGAAGATCATCGACCGGTTGTCGCGGGCGGCGAACGCGGCGTAGATCCGGCCCTTGGTGGGCAACGGACCGGACGCGGCGGCCTGCGCCTTGGCGTAGGCGGTGCCGAAATTCGAGTCGATCCCCATCACCTCGCCCTGTTTGACCGCGACGGCGGCGTCCGGCGGGAGGGTGCCGCCGTCTCCGATGAGCGGCAAGATGCCCTCGGCGCGCAGGTCGGCGATGCGCGCGCCGAGCATCACCCGTGCGGCGGCCCTGGCCAGCGGCACGCCGGTGGCCTTCGACACGAACGGGATGGTGCGGTCTTCCCGCGGATTCGCCTCCAGGACGGACAAAGCACCCGGCGTGAGCGCGTACCGGACGTTCAGCGGCCCACGCAGCCCCGTGCTTTCGCCCAGGACTCGGGTGGCCTCGCGGATCCTGGCGAGATCGGCGCGGCCGAGGGTGATCGGCGGCAGCACGCAGGCCGGGTCGCCGGGGGCTTCGAAGCGCTCCATCACCCCGCCCAGATACAACTCCTGGCCGTCGTAGAGGGCGTCGACGTCGATCTCGAGCGCGTCGCCGGTCGAGCCTGCGCCCGGCGGCCGCGGCGCTGTCACGAAACCGAGGTCGCCCAGGGTGTGACCGACGGCCAGTTTGACGGCGAGCGCACTGGACCCGGCCACCCGGGAGTCGAACCCGGTCACGACCACACGGCCGCCGGGCGGGTCGACCGCGAACCGGACGGTGCAGCCACCGGGCCCGGCACCGACCGCCCGGGTCACCGCGACGGCGAAGTCGCACATCCGCCGGTACACCCGGTCGGTCAGCGAGCCGGATCCTTCCGTCGAGCAGGCGACGGCCGCCGTGTCTTCGTGGTCACGGACCACCTCGAGCTCGAACTTCTCCCAGCCGGGCACGGACGCTTCCGGCACCATCTCGGCCCCCGCCCGCCCGGCGATCCGGGCGAGCTCCTCGGGGTTCTCGCCTGCCAGGATCGCGTCGATGCCGGTGCCGATCAGCTCGACGCCGTACCGGGTCAGCACGCCGGACTCGTACAGGGCGACCGTGGTGTCGAGCGCGGCCTGCCCGCCGAGGGTGGGGAGCAGGGCGTCCGGCCGTTCCCTGGCGATGACCTGCTCGACCGTGCCGGGGTCGATCGGCTCCAGGTAGGTGGAATCGGCGAACTCCGGGTCGGTCGTCATCGTCGCCAGGTTGCTGTCGACCATCGTGACCCGCAGGCCCTCCGCCTTGAGCACCCGGCACGCCGCGGCGGTATGCCGGAGCACGATCGGACCGGAGCCGATCACCAGCACCGACCGCGGTTCAGGACGCCGCGGCATGGGTGTCGTCGGGGGCGGGCCAGCGCCTGCCCGCTTCCCAATAGGACTGGACCTCGTCGAGCGACCGGCCCTTCGTCTCCGGAGCGAGAAAGAACACGAAGATCCAGGCCAGAGCCGTGATGGCGAAGAGGACGAGGAAGGTCAGCAGGCCGCCGATGGCGTTGAGCACGTCGAGGAAGAACTGGGCCACGAACAGGTTCGTCGTGAGATTCGTCAGCAGCATCACCGACGCCCCGGCGCCTCGAAGGTGATCCGGGAAGCCTTCGGCGGCGAAGACCCACACCAGCGCCCCGAAGCCTGAGTTGAAGCCGACGATGAACGCGATGAGACCGAGAAAGCCGACCACACCGGGAGAATCGGTGGCGAAACCGATCACCAGCAGCGCGTGTCCCAGCCCCATCAGGGTGGTCCCGGTGAGCAGCACCGGCCGCCTGCCGAACCGGTCGATCGTCAGCGCGCAGACGAGCGCCGCAGCGGCACCGGCGAGCTGGACGAAACCGGGCAGGACGAGCAGTCCGAAGTCATCGGTGTAGCCGATGTGCTGAAAGATCCGCGGGCTGAAGAAGACCATCGCGTTGATGCCGGTGGCCTGGACGAAAAAGCCCAGTGTGACGACGAAAAGCGTGAGTCTCCGGTAGCGGGGACCGAAGATCGCGCGCACGACGCCCACCTGGCGTGCGGCTCCCTCCCGCCGGAGCTGCTGCCAGCGTTCGGTCTCGGGCAGCCCCAGCAGCCACAACGCGGTGGCGAGGGCGAGGACGCCGGGAATGGCGAGCATCAGCCGCCACTGCCCGCTGTCCGCGAGGAAGTAGCTGCCGAAGTAGCCCATCGCGATCCCGACGGAGGTCGCCACCTGGTAGAGGACCGCGATGCGCCCGCGAGCTCGTGTGGTGGCCGATTCGGCGATGAAGATCGGGGTCGTCACGATGGCGATGCCGATCGCGGTGCCCTGCCCGAACCGGCCCGCGCCCAGCCACAGTGGATTCGCCGCCGTGACGGCGATGCCGGTGGCCACGAGGTACAGGAGTGTCAAGCCGAGCAGGGTCTTGCGGCGGCCGAGGACGTTGACGAGCTTGCTGCCCAAAACGGCGCCGGCGATCCAGCCCGCCGCCGTGGCGGCGTACAGCGAACCCTGCTGGGTCGTCGTGAGGTCGAAGTGGTCGGTGACCAGCAGCAGCGCTCCCGCCATCGCGGTGGCGTCGTAGCCGCAGGTCAATCCCAGGATCAGGGCGAAGATACTCACTCTGGCGTCCTGCGAGTATCCCCTCACGCCGGGGCCGCCGCTTTCAGCGCGGTCATCACGGCTGGATGCACACTGACCGAAGCCAGGCAGACTTCGAAGACCCGATCCGCATTCGTCAGCGGGTCTGTGAGATCCAGCGGCCGCCCGTCGAGATCGGTGCAGACCCCGCCGCACTCCCCCAGAACGCACAACGCTGCCGCCACGTCCCAGATTCGGCAACTGCGATGCACGAACGCCCCGTAAGCGCCGTCGGCCACCATGCAGATGTCGAAGACGCTGTTGCTCATGCGGACGCCGAGGCACGCCGTCCCCAGTGCGGCGGCGAGCCTGCCTTCGGCGGCCATCAGGCCGGGCGGGCCCTTGTCCATTCCGAAGGCCACCAACGACTTCTCCGGACCGGTGGCCGGGAGCGGTCCGAGCGGCTGCCCGTTGCGCGTGGCACCCTTGCCGGCTTCGGCGACGTAAACGGTGTCGAACGCCGGCAGCGCGAGCCCGCCCGCGAGGACGCCCCCGGCGCCGACCGCCGCCATCATCACCCCGTAGAGCGGGCTGCCCGCGGCGTAATTGCTCGTGCCGTCCAACGGATCCACGATCCAGGTGACCTCGTCGTCGCCGGGGGTCGCCCCGCTCTCCTCTTCCAGGATCGCGTGCCGCGGATACCGTTCCCCGATCCGCCCGGTCAGCAGCGCACCGACGGCGAGGTCCGTGTCGGTCACGAGCTGGTTCACGTCCGACGGCTTGACCGTCGTCTCGCCGGTGCCCCGCATTCCCACGGCCACTTTGGACGCCTCGCGAAGGCAGATCTCGATGAACTCCGCGAATCCGGGATCCCGTCCGGTCATGACGCGACCTTGGCGTATTCCGCGATGATGGGCTGCTCCGGAGTGATCACGGTGTCCGGGATCTCGTCCAGCCCGAAGAACCGCCAGGTGCTGTTCTCCGCGGTGTCCAGGACGATGGTGGCGTCTTCCGGCAGGCGGGCCACGTACGCGGCGGTGATGTTGTAGATCTCGTCGCCATGCGGATAGCGGTAGTAGTACTCCGCTCCGGAAAAGAGCCCCAGCAGGTTCAGGTCGCCGATCTCCAGGCCGATCTCCTCCTTGACCTCCCGCCGTCCGGTCTCCTCGAACGACTCCCCCGGCTCCATGAGGCCGCCGGGCAGCCCCCAGCCGCCGGTGTCGACCCGCTCCAGCAGCAGGACGCGGTCGGCCGGATCGGTGATCACGACCGAGGTCCCTGGAAGGATCAGCGGCCGGGTTCCGACCAGTTTCCGCAGTTCCGCCACGTAGTCGTTCACGATGCTCTACCGCCTGCTTTCTGTGCTGTCGCGGATATTTCGCGGACGAGGTCGCAGATCTCGTCGACGACCCCCGCGGGCATATGAGAGTAGAGCGGCAGCGTGATCATGCTCGAAGCCAGTTCCTCGGTCACCGGTAGCTCCGCGACGGCGGGGACGTCCAGATAGGCGGTCTGCTGGTGCAAGGCCGGGCTGAAGTACTTGCGAGTGCTGACGTTCTCCTGCGCCAGCCGCTCGGCCAGCTCGTCGCGGGTCATCCCGAAGCGGGTGGCGTCGACGCGGATCCCCAGGTCCTTGTACGAAGTCGCGGCGCCCTCCGGAATCGTCTGGAACTCCAGGCCGGGCAGTCCGTCCAGCCGGGAGCGATAGCGCTCCGCCAGGGAACGCCTGATGCCGATCCAGCGGGAGAACCGTTTGAGCGCGTGTACGCCCATGAACCCGGAGACCTCCGTCATCCGGCCGTTGAGCCCGGCGAACCGGCTGTCGTAGTCGCCGGGATTGCCGTATTCGCGCGCCATCCTCAGCTTGGCGGCGAGAGCGGCGTCGTTCGTCGTGATCAGCCCGCCCTCGCCGGTGCTGAGGGTTTTGGTCGGGCTGAGGCTGAACACCTCGGCCACCCCTTTGGTGCCGACCATGCTCCCGTCGGAGTAGCGGCTGCCGAAGCCGTGCGCGGAGTCGAAGACGAGCGGAATCCCCCGGGAGTCGCACAAGTCCTGCAACGGGCCGGTGTCGCACGGGACCCCGAACGTGTGCACCGCCAGCACGGCGGCCGCCCCCGGCAGGAGCGGGGCCACGGCCTCCGGGTCGAGAGTCCAGGTGCGGGGATCCGAGTCGGCGAACCGGATCCCGTGCCCTGCCCAGCGGAGGGCATGGCCGGAAGCCATGAAGGTGAAACTCGGGACGACGACGTCACCGGTCAGCTCCAGGCAACGGAACACGAGCATCAACCCGGTGGTGCAGTTGCTGACCGCGACCGCGTGATCGACCCCCAGGTACGCGCTCGCGGCCTCCTCGAATTCCCTTACATACCGCCCGTTGGTGAGCATCCCCGACTGGAGGATCTCCTTGACGGCCAGCTCCATCTCGGCATCGGCTTCCACGGTCGGGCGGACCATGGGAACGAGTTCGGGAAAACGTCTCGGCCGGGTGTTCGGGCTGAGGTCGGTCATGGTCGGGCTCCTGAGGGTGGAAGACGGAAACTCACGCCGAGACCGGGTCAACGCGCTGGGCCACCGCGGTCAGGTAGTTGCTGTACCGAGGCGAGGTGAAGTCCGAGTACTTCCCTTCGCGCATGGCGTCCCGGATTTCCCGCGCGGTGTCGACGACCCGGCGGCTCGGGGTGAAGCCCAGTTCCCGCCGGATGGGATCGAAGTTCACCCGGTAGTTCCGTGGATCGGTGTGCTCTTCGAGAATCTCCATGCGGACGCCGTCGATCTCCTCGGCGATCAGCTTGCCGATGGAGTCCATGCGGTAGTTCTCTTCGCCGAAGCCGCAGTTGTAGATGCTCGGGGCGGCGGGCCGGTCGTCCTGGAGTACCAGGTGCACCGCCGCGGCCGCGTCCTCGACGTGCAGGAAGGGCCGCCACTGGGTCCCGCCGTGCACGGTGACCCGGCCGTGTTCCACGGCGTTCGCCGTCATGATGTTGACGGCGAGGTCGAACCGCATCCGAGGGGAAAGGCCGTGGATGGTGGCGAACCTCAGCAGACGAGGGGAAAACTCGTCACGGGGCAGGGAGAGCAGATAGTGCTCGGACAGCACCTTGGATTCGGCATAGACCGACTGGGGCGCCATGGGTGACAGGACACCCACTTCCGCGTCCGCCGTGAATCCGTAGTTGCTGCAAGTGGAAGCGAAGACCAGCGACCGGATCCCGGCCCGCCGGCACGCCTCGGCGACGCGGATGGTGCCGAGATAGTTGACGTCCCAGGCGGTGTCCGTGTCGACACCGCAGGCCGGATCGCCCACGATCGCCGCCAGGTGCACCACCGCGTCCACACTGTCGAGGGCCTTGTCCCAGGCACTCGTGTCGAGGACGTCGCCGTCGATGTAGGTGACCCCGGGCAGTTCGAGTTCCGGACCGCCGACCAGACCGTTGTCGACGACCACGACCTCTGCTCCGGTTTGGCAGAGTCGCCTGGTCAGGACCGATCCGATATATCCTCGCCCGCCGGTGATCAGGTACTTCTTCATCGCGCGTCGTCTCCCAGCCTGGCGTCGGCCACCACGATCTGACCGAGCGAAATGCCGCCGTCGTTGGTCGGCACCTGCTGGTGGCAGTACGGGTCGAATCCCGCTTTCCGCAGTTCCACCATGCAGTTGACCAGCAGGAACTCGTTCAAGAAGACGCCGCCGGAGAGCACCACCCGGTGCGTTCCGGACTCCCGGAGCGCCTGGCATCGGTCGACGACCATGTCGACCACGGCCGAGTGGAAACGACGGCTCAACGTGGCGGAGTCCGGCCCCGCCTCCCGGTCCGCGGCGAGCGCCCTGATCACCGGCCGAGGGTCGATTTCCCGGTCGTTCAGGCCGAATCGGTACCGGTGTGCTTGCTCGGCCATGGTGAAGTCGCGTTCGAGTAGACCTTCCAGCTCGATCGGGCCCTGCGCCTCGTATTCGGCGTGTGTGGTGATGGCGAGCAACGCGGCGACGCCGTCGAACAACCGGCCCATACTGGACGCGGGTGGAGCGTTGATCCCACGCTGCGCCATGGTCGCGAAGACGTGCCGCGCCTGCTCGTCGAGGGTCTCCAGCACCGGAAAGGCGTTGACCGCGGCGGATGTCTCGCCGAACGCGTCCAGCGCCAGCGCGAACCCCGTCCTGATCGGTTCGGTGACCGCCTTGTCGCCACCCAAAAGCGGCACGGTCCGCAGATGCGCGACGCGGCGTGCATCGCGATAGCCGCCGACGAGGAACTCGCCACCCCAGATGGTGCCGTCGTCGCCGTAGCCGGTGCCATCGAAGATGACACCGATGGTCTCGCCGTCGAGCCGGTTCTCCGCCATACAGGAGGCCATGTGCGCGTGATGGTGCTGGACCGGGACGACCTGCTCGAAGGTTTCGCCCTGCTCCTGAAAGGCGAACCGGGTCGCGCGGAACTGCGGATGCAGGTCCACCGCGGCGTGCCGCGGATGCAGGTCGTGGAGATCGGCGAGATGCCGGACGGCCTCTCGATGCGCGCTGAAGGTCTCGTCGTTCTTGATGTCGCCGATGTGCTGGCTGACGTAGACACGTGAGCCGCTGCTCAACGCGACGGTCGTCTTCAGTTCGGCGCCGTAGGCCACCAGCGGCGCCAGTTGCGTGCCGACCTCCACGGGATACGGCGCGTAGCCGCGGGACCGACGGATGAAACCGACCAGTGGCTCGCCGAGTTCGGGATGCTCGGAGTACCGGACGATCGAGTCGTCGACCCGGACTTCGATGTCGCGGTCGTTGTAGAGGATCAGGTCGGCGACGGCGAAGAGCTGCGCCAGCGCGTCTTCGTCGCGGTACACGATCGGGTAGCCGGAAATGTTGCCGCTGGTCATGACCAGGGTGTCCAGTCCGGCGTGGTCGAGCAGAAGGTGGTGCACCGGCGCGGACGGAAGCATGACGCCGAGATTGGGGTTGCGCGGGGCGATCTGCTCCGGCAGTCCTGGGGATCGCTTGCGCAGCAACACGATCGGCCGGGAAGGCGAGAGCAGCAGCTCGGCCTCGGCGGGACGGACCTCGGCGAACCCTTCGACCGTGCCCAGGTCGCGAGCCATCACCGCGAACGGCTTGGAATCACGCCGTTTACGGGTCCGGAGCCGGGCGACCGCTTCGCCGTCTCGGGCGTTGACCGCGAGATGGAACCCGCCGACGCTCTTGACCGCGACGATGCCGCCCTCGGCGAGCGCCGCCGTGGCCGCGGCGAGCGCTTCCTCCCCCGAAGCCGTCTCACCGCCGGAACCGGCCAGCAGCAACCGGGGACCGCAGTCGGGGCAGGCGTTGGGCTGGGCGTGATAGCGACGGTCCAGCGGGTCCCCGTACTCGGTGGCACACGGGCGGCACATGGTGAAGCCCGCCATCGTGGTGACGGCCCGGTCGTAGGGCAGCTCGCGGATGATCGAGTACCGCGGGCCGCAGTTGGTGCAGTTGATGAACGGATACCGGTAGCGGCGGTCGGCCGGATCACGCAGCTCGGCGCGGCAGTCAGCGCAGACGTAGGAGTCGGCGGGTACGACCGTGGTCCGGAGGCCGCTGTGCCTGCTTTCCCGGATGGTGAACCCCTCCGGCCGCACCTCGGCCTCGGGCAGGTCGTTCACCTGGACCGCCGTGACCCTGGCCTGGGGCGGCGCCTGCGTGCTGAGGCCTTCGGTGAAGCGGTGCACCTCCTCCGGCCTGCCGGTGACCTCGATCAGCACACCCTCCGGGTCGTTGAGCACCCAGCCGGTCAGGTCGCAGTTCAACGCGAGCTTGTAGACGAAGGGCCGGTACCCCACGCCCTGGACCACGCCTGCCACGCGAATACTCCGCCGGACACTCACATCACTACTCGGCATCTCGTCACCTCCCCGCTCAGCACTTCACTGATCAGCACAGACGCGGCAGCTCGGCACCCTGAAGTTCCTCGACCACGGAATCCCGTCCGTCCGCGTCGCGCCTCAGCACGATCGGATCCGCGTCCTCCGTCACCTCGCCGATCGTCGTCGCCTCGGCGCCGTACTTGTGCGAGCGGAGCACGGCCAGCACTTCCTGCTCCGCCGCCGGATCGACGAACAGGCACAGACAGCCTTCGTTGGCGGCGTGAATCGCGTTGATTCCCAGCATGTCCGCGGCCATCACGGTCTCGAACTGAATGGGTAGCCGGTCCTGTTCGAACCGGACGGCGTGCCCGGACGCCCTTGCGTACTCGTGCAGGACGGCGGCCAGCCCGCCGCGGGTGACGTCCCGGACCGAATGCACCACGCCCTCGCCGACCGTCGTCAGCAGCGTGTCCATGAGCCCGTTGAGCGGCGCGCAATCGCTCAGCACGCGCTGTTCGAAGCCGAGGCCCTCGCGAATCGACAGCAGGTGCACCGTGTGGTTGCCGATCGGTCCGCTGAGGATCACCCGGTCACCGGGCCGGACGTCGCGCATCCGCAGCGGCGCGCGTTCGAAGACGCCGATGCCGGCGGTGTTGAGGTAGATCTGGTCGACCTCGCCCTTGCGGACCACTTTGGTGTCACCGCAGACGATCTGGACGCCCGCCTCGAGCGCCGTCTCCCGGATCGACGTGCACACCTGGTGGAGCCGGGCCATCGGCAGGCCCGTCTCCAGGATCATCCCGAGCGTCAGGTAGAGCGGCCGCGCGCCGACCACGGCGAGGTCGTTCACCGTGCCACAGACCGAGATCTTGCCGATGTCCCCGTTGCCGAAGAACGGCGGATCGGCCACGAACGAGTCCGTGGTCATCGCGATCCGCCCGGCGGGAAGGGACAGCATCGCGCTGTCCTCCATCTCGCCGATGTACACCTCGCCGAGTGTCTCGACGACGAAGGAGATCAACTCACCGCTGAGCTTGGCTCCGCTTCCGTGGTCCAGAACGACCTCGTCGAGGCCGGTCACCGAGTCTGTCATCGGGCGTCCTACCTTCCTTTCTTCGAGCGAGGGCCGGAAGCCCTTTCGGACAGTGCTCAAGGAAGGGTCTTGACGACCATTCGGGGCAGTTCACCCATCGCGTCGAGGGTCTCCAAGATCTCTTTCGAGCTCGCGACCGTGGCGCAATACCCGGCGAGCCAGGCGAGGGAACGGTCACGATCCGCCGTCTTGTCGGAAACGACGCATTCGGCGGGCACCCAGACGTTGTAACCGCGGAAGAACGCGTCGGCGGCGGTGGTCTGGACACAGATCTGGGTCTGCAATCCGGTGACCACGACGGTCTCGATACCCTCCGCCTGAAGCAGATCGTGCAATTTCGTCTCGTAGAAACCGCTGTCCTTGTTCTTCTCCACGACGACGTCGCCCTCACCGAGGAACGCGGGGAGAATCGCCGCACCTTCGGTTTCGCGTTGCAGCGGCAGGGTTCCGTCCGCCCGGCGGTTCGCGTTCGGGTCGTCGGGCAGGTTGATCAGCTGCAGGTGGTAGACCGTGTGGCCGCGGCGCCGCATCTCGTCGAGGAAGGCGATGTAGTGGGGCTGCGCGTCGGTCATCACCGCTGTGCGTTCGGGGGTTAGATAGACCACGTCACCCTGAAGATCGTTGGTGATGACGGCGATTTTGCCCATGACAGCTCCTTCTCAAGAGGAATGACGAATAAAGAAAACACCCATGAGACACAGAAAACGATCCAGCAGGATCGAACAAAGAAGTCCCCAGAGAGCGACCCGAGGCCGCAAACGAATCCCCTCAGAAAGACTCGCTCCCCCAGTCCCCCTTTATTTTCAGATTCCCGCCCCAGCTGTTCAATGGTCGAGACCACTGACACACCTTTGTCTACCCAGCGAATGCCACCATGTCAAGCCCCGAATTCGGCGCCGAAAGATCAATTACCCGAACTTCGGAGAATTCCACAGATTTCCGTCCCGTCACGTACGGATACCCGCGTCGACGAGGGCCATCACACATCTGCGGCAGCTCCGAAATCCGTAGGGCGACAAAAGGATCAAGCCCTTCGGGATCCCTGCGTCATCAGTCATCGAACCACTTCGCCCACCTCCCGGAACCGATTACTTACAACAAATGGCTCACTCCTTTCGTCCCCTGGGGAGCCAGACATCGGAACCTTCGGCCATGCGACTGTTCTTCTCCGCCGGTACGGGTTACAGCCATATCGTCCCGCTGCTGCCGCTGGCCGTCGCCGCCCGGGAGCACGGCCACGACGTCGTGTTCGCGACCGGGTCGAACGCGGTCGAGCACGCACGGGCGAGCGGCTCGCCGACGATCGGCGTCGGCGGAGCGGTCGACGAAGCCGCCGCCCGTCAGGCCTGAGGGAAGCGCTCGCCCGCCGAACTCGCCGTGATGCCGCCGGGCGAAAACTGGCGTACGTGCTCCGTGAGATCCTGCCAGGTAGGACGGCACTAGCTGTCTCAATCACTTGGCGGATCCGCCAAGTGATTTGAGACCCTACAGCGATGTAGGGTCACGCCGCGGACAACATGTCGATCTTGTGCGACCTGCAGGTCCAGAGGCTGTCTCACGGTGATGTCACCATGATCAGTCTCAGTCTGCGTGTTCCTCCGATGCTGCCGCAGTATGTGTGGTGAACGAGCAACTCGTGGCGGCGCTTGCCGAGACTGAGGCGCCGTTCCGGACGCTCGTTGATGACTCCGGCTGGGTGCACGCGAGCATGAAGGGCTGGTGCTCGACCAAGGCCAGTGGCGCTCAGGTCGTTTCGTCGCGTCCAGCCGTCATGGTGAGCAGCAGGGCCTGTGCCTCGCCCAACAGGTGCCCCGTCTCTGCGTGGATCAGTCGTGCCTGTTCGGCGTGGTCGGCGCCTGGCCGGTGGTCGCCTCGGTGCACATGGACCGCAGCGAGGGCAGCGTGGGCGTGGCCCTCGTGAGGTCGATGGCCGGTGTGGCGGGCCAGGTCGAGTGCCGAGGTGGCGTCATGGACGGCGGACGCCAGGTGGCCGCGGTGGTGGTGGACCGCCGCCAGGCCGAGCAGTGCTTCTATCCGCCCTTGTCGGTAGTGCGAGTGGTCGGCGGCTGTGAGTGCGTGTCGGTGCAGCGACTCGGCTTCGTCGAGCCGCTCTCTGAAGCAGTGCATCGCGGCGAGTGTGTTCTGTGTGTCGACCGCGACGGCGTGGTGGCCTTCTGCGGCTCCCACTGCCTGTTCGAGCAGGATTGCAGCCTGGTCGTAGTCGCCGCGGAGAGCGACGAGCCTCCCTCTCACCCCTAGGTACCAGGCGGTCTCGTAGCCAGCCGAGACCCGTCGAATGTGCGGAGCCGCCGAGTCGAGGAGTTCCTCGGTCTTCTTGAGGTCGCCGAGGTGCAAGTGGGTTTCGGCCAGGCCCGTCAGTGTGGCGCCGCGTCCTCGGTAGTGGCCGGACGCGTCCTGCGCGGCGCGTGCCCTGGTGAGGTAATCGAGCGCTTCCGTCGGGCGGCCGAGCCTCAGCGTGGTCATCCCCAGGTTGATCAGGACAGAGCCGGTGTGGATCAGGCACGTGGATTCGGCGATGGCGATCTCGTCGGCTCGACGCAGGTGTTCCAACGCTGCCGGCAGAGTACCGGTGTAGTAGTGCAGGGTGCCGAGATTGGACAATGCGGTGCACCTGCCCAGGGGCCAATCGGCGCCTGTCGCTCCGGTCAACGCCGACTCGAAGTGGTCGACCGCCGAGGCGTGGTCGCCCCTCATTAAGTCGAGCACGCCGGCGCTGTTGTCCATCGCGGCCACCGCGTGTGGGTTGCCGTCGGTTTGCGCGGCATGGCGGGCACAGCGGACGACGGTCTCCCACTGCGCGGTGTTGCCCCGCAGGAAGTACCCCTTCAACCCGTCGGTCATCTGCCAGGCCAGTCGGTGCTGACCGGTGGCCGAGGCCAGTCCCACGATCGCCGTGATGTTGGACGCCTCCACGGTGAACCAGGCCAAGGCGGCAGCGCTGCTGTCGAAGGACATCGGCTCGTGGCCTGTCCATGAAGTGCTCCCCGGCAGGCGGACCCTTCCGGCATCGAGGATGTCCGCGGCGCTGTCGACGGCGATCGCGTACCAGGTGAGCAGACGGTCTACGGGGTCGCGTCCGTCTTGGACGGCACGGTCGGCGGCATACAGCCGGGTCAGCTCGTGCAGCGCGTAGCGGCTGGGGGCAGGTTCTTCGACCAGGCTCGCAGCCACCAGGTCCCGCAGTTCGCGCTCGGCCTCGGCGAGGCCGGTGTCGGCGAGCGCCGCGACTGCGGGTGCGGTCGTGTCCGGTCCCGGCACCAGCTCGAGCAGTCTGAACGCCCGCTGCGTCGACCGGGCCCTGGCTGCGTAGGACAACTCGATGGCGGCGCCGACGGCCGCGGTTGGATCGCCGTGCAGCTCCAGCGCGGCGAGCCGGTCGCCGCCGCGCAGCGCGGTCGTGTAGTCGCCGATCGAGCGGTTCGGCTGGGCGGCGAGGTGCGCGGCGGCGATGCGGAGGGCGAGTGGCAACCCACCGCACAGTGCCACCAGGTCGTTGGCGGCTTCGGGTTCGGCGGCGACGCGCGTCCCGCCGATGATCCGGTCGAGTACCGCTTTGGCATCGTCGAAGCCCAGCACGTCCAGCCGCTGTTGCCGGGCACCCTCGTGTGCCACGAGGCCGTCGAGCCTGTTGCGGCTGGTGACCACCACGGTGCAGTCCGTCGTGCCCGGCAGCAGGGGACGAACCTGACCTGCGTCGACGGCGTCGTCGAGCACGACCAGCATCTGCCTATCCGCCAACGTCGAGCGGTAGACCCCGGCCGCGCCGTCCACGCCGGCGGGTCGCCTGATCGGCGCGACTTCGAGCGCCTGCAGTAACTCCTCCAGCGCCTGCCTGGCTGTCAGCGGCGTTCCGGCGCTGTGTCCGCGTAGGTTGACGAACAGTTGTCCGCCGAGGAAGCGGTCCCGGTTGCCGTGGGCCCAGTGCAGTGCCAGTGCCGTCTTGCCCACGCCCGCAGTGCCGGTCAGGACGTGCACTACCGGGCTGCCGTCGACCCCGTCATGTACTCCACCCATGACGCTCAGCTCTTCTTCCCTACCGACGAAACTCCGTGGCACAGACGGCAACTGCGCGATACCGGTGGCAATCGGGCGGACCTCGGATCGCGAGCGGCGCCGAGGGTGGATGCCGCGCTCCGGATCCACCCCGTGTCCGGAGCCGCCGGTCAGGATCTGGCCGTGCAGGTTTCGCAGGGCCTCGCCGGGGTCCGAACCCAGTTCCTCGACCAGTCGCGCGCGAACCTGTCGGTAGTGCTCCAATGCGTCGGCCGTGCGGCTGGCCTGGTGCAGGGCCAGCATGTACTGGCCGGCCACTCGCTCGTCCAAGGGGGCCGCACTGGACTGCTCGGCCAACCTGGCCACGAGTTGTCCGCCGCGGCCCAGACGTAGCAGGACGTCTGCCAGGTCGTGCTGCGCGGCCGATCGTTCCAACTCGAGCCGGTCACGTTCGGCATCGGCCCACTCGCCGTCCACGCCTGTCAGAGCCTGCCCCCGCCACAACTCCAATGCGAGAGTCAGCGACCGAGCGGCCTGTTCGTCGTCATCCGCATCGGCGTTGGTGCGCAGATCGCGGAACCGGTGCAAGTCCACCACCGGCTCGGTCGTATCAGTGGTCAAGACGTAGCCGCCCGACCGACGCACGATCTCCACGCCGTCCGCACCGGCCAGCACTCGGCGTAGCCGGGAGATGTAGTTGTGCAGCGTCGATCGCGCCTTCGGCGCCACATCGGTACCCCAGACCCGTTCGGCCAGCCGATCCACCGGCACCACCCGCCCGGCGTCGACCGCCAACGCGACCAGCACGCATCGCTGTCTGGGCGTGCCCAGGTCCACCGGCCGCCCATCGACCTCCGCGCCAACCTCACCTAACAGACGCACCACTACCACGCTCGCCGCCCCCTTCCCCTGTTGCCCCTAGGGCTACAGGCATAGCGACCTGAGCAGCGCAGTACAGAAAACCTGGGAGAAGTTCACACGATCGGACCCGCATCGTTCCCATGGGCACCGAACCGCAGCACGAACAAAGCCCGTGATCGTTACTCGGGACTCGTGGGTTCGAACTCCGACAGGGAAGTGGAACAGCACCGGAACGCCCGACACCGACGACCGAGGAAGGAATACCGCACACGAGTATACGGAAGGACCCGGGATCCGTTCCCGCCCGTCGACCACGACATCGCTACAGATCAACGAGAAGGAGGGCGGAATTCGCCGGGGCGGTGGAACGACTCTCGGATGTCTCTACCGGGCATCGTTGCGAACTCGACGAAACAGCCCGGACGACAGGTAGAAACCAGGAAACTTCAGAAGGGATCGACATGCGAGTTAAACGGATGATCGCAGGATTGGCAGCCGTAATCACTGCTGTTCCCAGGCTGAGTCTGGCAACAGCCGGCTCTGCTGCAGTTGCGGAGAGCGGCACCCGGCGTGCTTGCGGCAAGAGTCGCGCGAGGAAGGGCGGCGTGGCCGTGGCGGCGGTGGCGTCGGTTGCCGGGATGGTCTTCGCGGCGGCACCCGCCACTGCCGCCGAATACCCAACCAGCACCTTCTCGATCGTGGACGGGGCGAACTACTACAAAGGCACGGTCACCTGGTACAACCGGTCGGTCGGCGTCGCCGGAACGTTCAGGGCCGTCGACTGCCGTCGGGTTTACGGGCGGGCGTGGGCAGGCAGCACCTCACTGGACTTCCAGAGTTCCAGCACCTGGTGTAACAGAACTGGATCGGCACCGATGAGCCTTGACGCGAACGTCACCGGCGGGGCCAACAAGGTCTGGCTCTACATGACCGACGCAGCCGGGACTTTCATCAAGGGACAGACCTGCTACCGCGGCGTCAGCAACTGCGTTGACAAGCTGTACTAGACCCACCGTTCAGCCACCCCGCAGGCCGAGAACGTGAAGGGCGTCCAGCGGACAGCAGGCAGTTGAATAGAGCTGAGACGGTACCCGCGACCGCGCACGGGCGTCGAATCCGCCAAGTAGGCCCGGATAACTCAGCGACCAGTCGTCCGGGCCTACTTGGCGGACCTCAGATCAACCCTAAGGTCCCGAGCGGTCGCCACAACCGCCGAACGGCATTCACCAAGACTGAGCTGGGCTGACAGCGGGCTGGCCGCGATCACCGAAGCTGTCAAGATCCGGCGTCGGCTGGCCGAACAACGTCCAGAGGTGCACGCTGCGGAACTCGCGGCTTCTCAACAAGTAGCGGATTGGCAACTGATCGATCTCGGCGACACCTCGTAGCTGTGAGATCCCTAAAACTGCATGCCGCCTCATTGAGGACCGCAGGAAGCGCGAACGTTGGCGAACGAACGCACATCGGCATGAGCGTGCGAATGGAGAGCTGGTTCTCTTCGAGATGTGGTTTTTCAGCTGAGGGTGGTTGTCTTACCGATCATGCTGCTTGTCCTCCTCTACCTGTCCGGTAGTCAGTTCGAGGGCGAACCGGCGTGCATTGTCGTTGGGATCGGAACGTGCAAGGTCGTGAATCACGTCGCGAGCGTCGGCCGGCCATGCGGTTCGCGGCCACTGTTGGAACGCTGTCAGCGCCATGTTCCGGTTGCGAGTAACCGGGCTGTGCAGTCCTGCCAGCAGCAGATCGGCTCCGGTGCCCGGATGGTCGCGCAGGGCTTGCAGGGTCCAGTCCAGCGCATTGTGGGCGCGCCATTGCGGGCCCATTCCCAGCTCATCGGCTGGCCCGGTCGTGATCTGGTCGATCGGCAGGAGGGTATGTGCCAGGTCTGCCAACTGCTGAGCACGCCCGGTGTCTGCCTGTTGCCAAGCGTGGAACCACCCGCTGCCGAACGGATCGGTCTTGATCTTCTCGAGGTGTGCGTCGAAGGTGTCCATGCCCCGGACACGGGCAGCACGGTCTGCCAGGGAGAACTCAACGGGGTCGTCTGATGCCAGCCCCTCGGTGATGCGGCCGATCCATGAATCCTGGCTCAGGATCTGGTCACTGGCGTGCTCGAAGGCTTGTCGGCGGGTGGCGGTCCAGCCGTTCTGGCTGCGCTGGTCCCACCCGGTCTCGCGGGCGAGGAAGGAGCGGATCGTAGCCACGGTTGAGAAGTCCTGAAGGGTCTGCGCCCGGGTGGTCATCGTGGCGAGAAACGCCTCCACGGCGTCGGCGCCGGACTCGTAGTCGTCGACGTCTTCCGCCGGTCCACCCGTGATCAACGCTTCCAGAATTTCACCAGCGGAGGTCAACAACCCCCGATCGACCGTCTCACCGCGCAGAGCTTCGAGCAGACCTCCGGTCGTGGCGGCAATGCAGGCCAAGTACTCGTACATGATGGAGTTTCGGAATCCCTCACGCAGGATCCACGAGCGAATGTCCGGATCGGTCGTGTCCCGCAATCGCTCCACGCAATGAATCCGGCCCCAGCCATCCACCGACGCGGCCAGCGCCCACAACTCCGACTCCGGGGCGGGTAGCCCGTTGGAGATGGCCACTGCGCAAAAGAGGGTGAACTCTTCGTGTGCGCCGAGCGTCCGCACGACGGCCACGTCGTCTCCGAGCCCGGTGACACCAAGCAGTGCGATACCCAGCTTGACCGGCCCTCGATCGGGGGCCGTGACGGCAAGCCACTTCCCGACCCTATGCAGCGCCCTCCCGTCCAGCCGCTCGCGGCCCAGCCTTTCCATCAACGCGTCGACGTAGTCCATGACGTCGTCATCCGTGATACCGGCATAGAGCTTGCGGAGCTGCCTGGCCGATGGCCGCTGGCACGCCGTCGCCAGCAAGCGTGCGACCTCAGTGGCGCGGTCAGTGCCGTCGGCGGATCCATGGTGACCGATGACCCCATCCATGGCACCAGGCACCCACCGAAGCCGATCGGACATCACCTTGGCGTCATCCGGCAACCCCACTTCTGCCGGCAGCCGCCCGGACGGATCAAGATTCCGGCGAATGTGCTCGTAGAGCGCAACCCCGGCCATCACCACCGGCAGGTCAACCGACACAGACGTCACTCCCCGCATATCCACGACAACACGCCATGGACGATACAAGTCCCGAACCTTGGCGTTAAACCAAATATCCCAGCCCGCAGCGTTACCGACGTCATCCTCAACTCGGCACATGCGCGCCTCGCGACAGCGCGGTCAGCGGCATGAGCGGACAGTCACGCGCCTCCTCGGATGGCGTATCCGCACGGCAGTAGCTGACCGTCGTCGATCTAGGCGTGCCCGCAGTGACCACCACTGCTCCCTTACACCTGGGTAGCCAATTGGCGAGGCACCCTTCCACCAGGCAAGTCCACTGGAACTGAGCCACCTCGGTGTGTCGACAACAACCACCCAGACGGCCAGTCTCATCTCCGCTTCATAAATGAACCGGGATTGAAGTCGTCAATGAGAAAATGAAGTCAGATTTGAGACCCTACAAAAGACCTGTAGGGTCTCACCGCCGATGACATGTCGATCTTGCGCGACCTGCGGCTTTCAGCTTGTCTCACCGCAATGTCACCAAGATCAGTCTCAAACTCGTGGCATTTCCGCGCCCGTGGTCGCCCAAGCGACCCCGCCTCGCGTGCGCCTGACCTGCGGAGTCTCACCGGCATGGGCGGATATGCCATCGAGATGACACGACGACTGAGAAAATGCAAGATCAAATGAGACCCTACAAAGACCCTGCATTTGTTTGTTCTCACCGAAAATCTCGCGATTTTCCGGCAAGCCCACTCAGGTCGAGTGGTTCGAAGTGGTCGGCCGAGAGGCTGGTGACGCCGTGGCGGGATTGGACGACTCCGTGGACCAGCAGGGCGGGTGAGCTGCGCACGATCTTGTGCTCCCGATCCCACAGGCGCTGGTTCACGACGATATTGAGCATGCCGGTTTCGTCTTCGAGGTTGAGGAAGGTGATGCCACCGGCGGTGGCGGGGCGTTGGCGATGGGTGACGGCTCCGGCGACCCAGATCGTGTCGCCATTCCCCGCCCGGGTGACGGCGGCGGTGGTGAGCGCGCCGCGGCCGTTGAGATGCTCGCGCAGGTACTGCATGGGGTGTTCTTCCGGGGAGATGCCGGTGGCCCACAGGTCGGCGGCGGTGATCTCGAAGGCGGTCATGCCCGGTAGGGCTGGGGCGTCGAGGCCGGAGGCGATGCCGGGCAGGTGGGTGTCGCGGCTGGCGGCTGCGGGTCCGGCGGCCCAGAGGGCCTGGCGGCGGTCCGGGCCGAGGGATTCCAGGGCGCCGGCGGTGGCGAGTGCCTGCATCGCGGGGGTGGTGAGGTCGGTGCGGTAGCCGAGATCCCGGAGGTCGGTGAAGGGGCCGTGCTGGTCGCGTTCGGTGATCAGGCGGGTGACAGGGTCGTCGCCGAGGTGGTGGATCCCGCCGAGGCCGAGCCGGATCGCGACCCCGCCGGTGCTGTCGGGGTCGGGTTCCAAGGTCGGGTGGGCGAGGCTGCGGTTGATGTCGGCGCGCCGGATCTTCACGCCGTGGTGGCGGGCGTCGGCGACAAGGGATTGCGGGGAGTAGAAGCCCATGGGCTGGGCGCGCAGCAACCCGGCGGTGAACGCGGCCGGGTAGTAGCACTTCACGTAGGCGGAGGCGTAGACCAGCAACGCGAACGACATGCTGTGCGCCTCGGGGAAGCCGTACCCCGAGAACGCCTTGATCTGCTCGTAGATCGTGTCGGCCAGCTCGCCGGTGATCCCGTTGGCCGCGGCGCCGGCGTAGAAGCGGTCCCGGAGCCGTTCCATTTTCGCCGCCGACCTTTTGGCGCCCATCGCGCGGCGCAGCTGGTCGGCCTCGGCCGCGGTGAACGACCCGATGCTGGTGGCCATCTGCATCACCTGTTCCTGGAACAACGGCACACCCAAGGTGCGGTCCAACGGCCCGGCGAGCAGTGGGTGGGCGTGCGACCATGCCTCGTCGCCGCGGCGGCGCCGCAGATACGGGTGCACCGATCCGCCCTGGATCGGGCCCGGCCGGATCAGCGCGACCTCCACGACCAGGTCATAGAAGGTGCGGGGGCGTAGCCGGGGCAGCGTGCCCAGCTGCGCGCGGCTCTCCACCTGGAGCACACCGATCGCGTCCGCGGCGCACAGCATGTCGTAGACCTTCGGGTCGGCGAGGTCGATCTGCCCGAGGTCGATGACGGTGTCGTGGTGCTCGGCGATCAGGTCCAGCATGTAGTGCAGCGCCGAGAGCATCCCCAGCCCGAGCAGGTCGATCTTGACCAGCCCGGCGGCCGCGCAGTCGTCCTTATCCCACTGCAGGATCGACCGGCCCTCCATGCGGGCCCACTCGACCGGGACCACCTCCGACACCGGCGTCTTCGAGAGCACCATGCCGCCGGAGTGGATCCCGAGATGCCGCGGGAACCCCTCCAACCGGGCCGCGAGCCCGAGCACATCCCGCGGGATCCCGTGCCCGTCCTGTCCGGCTGTCGCGGCGACGCTGTTCCACCGGTCGGCGGCCTTGGCGAACGCGTCCTGCTGACCGGGGCTGTACCCCAGGGCACGGGCGGAATCCCGGATCGCCGACGGCGCCCGGTAGGTGATCACGTTCGCCACCTGCGCCGCGTTGCGGCGCCCGTGCGTGTCGAAGACGTACTGGATGACCTCCTCGCGCCGATCGGACTCGATGTCGACCTGTTGACCGGACTAGCAGACGACACGCCGACACGAGGCCGCGTCTCATCAGAACCTTTCGGTACAACTCAGCTTCCTGATCATGAAGCGAGGAGTTGCCGTGTTGGATGGCTGCCACCGAGACGTCACGGCGATCCGTCTCCCGAGGTGGGGACGTGTCGTGCACGCGGCCGGCGTGGTGCCCTGGCTGGTCGTGGACCCCGACGGTGTTCCGGTTGAGGCCGTCCGTCGTTTTCTGGCTGACTTCGTCGCAAGGGGCAATCGTCCGAGCTCGGTGCGCAGCTACGCCTACGCCCTGTTGCGGTGGTGGCGCTGGTTGATCGCGGTGGAGGTCGCATGGAACAGAGCGAGTTCAGCCGAGGTGCGGGATCTCGTGTTGTGGCTGGGGCAAGCGGACAAACTGCGCAACTCGCCGCGCAGAGGCTCAGCGGCGACGGCAGGCACGGTGAATCCGTTGACCCGTAAGCGTTATCTCGGCGATGGATATGAGCCGCGAACTGTGCGGCACAGCAACGCGGTGTTGCGCAGCTTCTATGAGTTCTGGCTGGACTCTGAAGTGGGTCTGGTCAACCCGGTACCGCTGGCTACGCGCGGCCGCCGCGCCAACGCGCACCACAACCCACTGCAGCCCTTCCGTCCTGGTGGCAGGCTCCGCTACAACCCGAAGATCCCGAAGCGCACCCCGCGGGCTATGTCCGACGCGCAGTGGAACGCTGTGTTCAGCGCCCTGCGGTCCAACCGGGATCGCGCCATGCTGGCGATGGCGATCAGCAACGCAGCCCGCGCGACCGAACTGCTGGGAATTCGAAGTTGTGACATCGACTGGGGCGACCAGCGCGTTCGGGTGCGCCGGAAAGGCAGCGAGTCCGAGCAGTGGTTGCCGGTCAGTCCGGACGCCTTTGTGTGGCTCATGCTCTACCTCGCCAAACTCGGTTCCCCGCTGGAACCAGATCAGCCGCTGTGGCGGACCTTGCGCCGACGCGACCATGGACACGGGCTACACCACCATCCGGTGAACTACGACGCCCTCCGAGCGGTATTGCGACGTGTCAACGCCGCACTCGGAACCAACTGGTCCATGCACGACCTACGGCACACGTGTGCACTAAGGATGGCCAGAGACAAGAACCTGTCAATGAAGGACGTGCAGAACATCCTTGGCCACCAACACCTCTCGACCACCGCGGACATCTACCTCGAAGAAGCCGAGTCCGAAGTGATCGGTCGGGTTCAGCAGCATTTGACACATCGGGCAAGCCGCGTCTCGGAGAAAGTCGTGCCGCCGGCAGCCGGATACGACGCAGCGGATCTGGACGTGTTGTTCGGCGGCGAGGCGAAATGACGGAAACCGTGAACTCGCCACAGCGTCCATCGGCCAAGCCTTCACCACTGTTTCAGCTTCACGACAACCTCGCCAGCAGCGCAGACCGGGTTGGCCCGTACAACCATCTTGCCGCCGACGACGTCGAGGGCCTCCTGCCGACACTGCCGCTATGGGCGGATGCCGCAGACGGCACACGTTCGCTGCGGCGCTCCGGAACGCGCGCAGTACTCACCTGGCTCATGACCTGCCCCGGAGACGGATGGCAGCAGAGATGGCTCTCGACTGGCGTGGATGGCGAGAACAACACGACGTGGCTCGGAACTGCCAACCCCACGGACACTCGCAGCCTGCACACGATCCGTACCGAATTCTCGAGCGGAGTGACGACTTTGATTCTCTGCCGCGTTCTGTTGCCCAGCTACAAGTTCCTAGCCGTCTTCCACCCACCCGGCATGTGTGAGGAGTTGCTGCGAACGACCCCTCCTGACGTCCGTTCCTCACTCGACGAGCGCGCGACCGAACTGCGGATAGCGGCCCACCACGTTCGTGAGGGCCGGGGGACCATCGCAAAAATGAGCATCCACACCGGACGCGCGGTGGAGTCGCTGACCGCTGCGGATGTGCTTGCCTACCGAGCCGCGGTCCGCACGCCCGCTGGCCATAGCCGAGGTGCCCATGCCGCGTGGGACCTTCTGCGTGGAGTCGCTGACCTCGGCGAGCACGACACGCTACGAGACGCGATCAGGTTCGGCCAGCGGTCTATGGCAGACCTGGTCGATGCCTACAGGGTCAGGTGCAAACCAATACGCGACGTGCTTGTCCGCTATCTCGAGGAACGTCGCACCTCACAGGACTACAGCACCGTCGCCAACCTGACTGTCCGGCTGGTTAGGAACTTCTGGACTGATCTCGAACAGCACCACCCCGGCATCGACAGTCTTGCCCTGTTGCCAGAGGTCGCAGAGGCGTGGAAGCAGCGGCTGCGTGTGGTGACCCGCAAGGACGGCACAACACGGCCACGAAAGGCATATTTCGAGATTTTGCAACAGGTTCGCAGCTTCTACCTCGATATTCAGGAGTGGGCCCAGGACGATCCGAGCTGGATTACGTGGGCTGCTCCCAGCCCAGTGCGTCGCGGCGAGACCACCGGCATCGCCAAGGCAAGGAAAGCCACCACCGCCAGAATGCACCAACGAGTCCGAGACCGCCTGCCGAGCCTTCCCGCGCTGGTCGACCTCGCCGAACAACAACGCACCAACTACGCGGCCTTTCTCCAGACTGCTCAGACCGCCTCGCCAGGCGCAAGATTCAGCCATGACGCACAGCACTATCAGCGCGTCATCGGCACGTCACACCAGGCTGGCACTCGGCGAGATCAACACCCGGCGACCACGGTCGTCGAGAACCTGGCCACCGGCGAACGGGCCGACCTGACGCGCGCCGAGGACGAGGCGTTCTGGACATGGGCGATGGTGGAGACGCTCCGCCACACCGGTGTCCGGGCAGAGGAACTGCTCGAACTCACCCATCTCGCCCTGGTGTCCTACCAGCTTCCGGACACCGGCGAGATCATTCCGATGCTGCAGATCGTTCCTTCCAAGAGCCATGAAGAACGACTGCTCCTCGTCAGCCCGGAACTGGCCAGCGTTCTCGCGGCGATCATCACCCGGCTCCGACGACACAACGGCGGCACCGTTCCGCTGACCAGCCGCTACGACTCGCACGAGCGGCTCGTCGGGAGCCCTTTACCGCACCTGTTCCAGCGTAAGGTCGGCTGGCGCTGGAAAGTGCCCAGCCATCGTACTGTCCAGGAGTTGCTCAACCAACTGCTGGCCAAAGCCGGCCTGCGCGACACGGCCGGGGAAGCGTTGCGTTTCACACCGCACGACTTCCGCCGGCTATTCGCTACTGACGCGATCAGCGGCGGCCTGCCCGTCCACATCCTCGCCTGACTGCTCGGCCACGCCAACATCAACACCACTGCGGCATACCTGGCCATTTTCGACGAGGAACTCATCCGCTCGTATCGAGCCTACGTCGACCGGCGACGATCCGAACGACCTCAAGCAGAATACCGTGAACCCACCGACCAGGAATGGCAAGAGTTCCAACAGCACTTCCAGGTCCGCAAGCTCGAACTCGGCGAATGCGGAAGGCCCTACGGCACGCCCTGCCAACACGAGCACGCCTGTATCCGTTGCCCCAGCCTCCGGCTGGACCCCCGTGCCCGGCCTCGTCTGGCCGAGATCATCGTCAACCTCCGCGACCGTATCCAGGAAGCGAAACTCAACGGCTGGCTCGGTGAAGTTCAAGGCCTTGAAACCAGCCTGAACGAAGCCACGCGGAAGCTCGTCGCGCTCGACAAGACGCTTTCTCGTGAGGACAGGAGCCCGGTCAGCCTCGGCATGCCGATCATCACCGAGAATCGTGCTGGACGGTGACTGTGTTTCTGGTGGCGCGAACGGCGACTTCGGTGTCGGTTCCGCGCCGATTTTCGTAGAGTCTCAGGTTCGACTGTTCCGGGGTCGTGGACTGGTTGTGGCGCTGGCTGCCTTGTGACCGCGCTGATCATGAAGCCCGGCTCTGGATTCGTCTGTCCGTTGACAGACCGTCCCGGCATCTGGTGCTGCGCTGCCCACGGAAGTCCGACCCCGGTAGATTCAAGGCGGCAGGTGAAGGGACAGTGCTGGGCGGAATGTGCCCGTGTCGCGCAGTTGCTAGAGCTTGAGATCAATCAGGTGCTCTCGCTACGCGGAAAGTCCGACCTTGAAGAACGTAGCTCTACACGGGTGCCCGCCGAAGGCCTCGAGCATCACGATCGGGCTGGTGGACGTTCCCCGCTCGCCTGACTAGGTCGTGTCCTGTAAGTCATCGGAGCCAGAGGATGATGGCGGCGATGGTGAGTTCGGCCTGGTAGTAGGCGGCGCGTTTGGCGTAGCGGGTGTCCAGGTCGCGGAATTGTTTGAGGCGGTTGAAGCACCGTCCGACCACGTTGCGCTGTTTGTAGACCTCTGCGTCGAAGGCCGGTGGTCGCCCGCCGCGGGAGCCTTTGGCGACGCGGCGGGCGATCTGGTCATCGCGGTCCGGGCTGACAAACGTGATCTGCCGGTCCCGCATCGCCTGGCGGGTCGAGGGATGCGAATAGGCTTTGTCCGCGATCACCGTCTCCGGCCGGCACCGCGGACGCCCCGGTCCGATGCGGGCGACACTGATGTCGTCCAGCAGCGGAACCAGTTGCGGATTGTCCCCGGCTTGGCCCGGGGTGAGCAGGAACCGCATCGGCAAACCCCGTCCGTCGACAGCGAGATGGATCTTGGTGCTCAGCCCGCCGCGGGACCGCCCGAGTCCCTCCCCGTCGACGGTGAGGGCTTCGATTCCCTTGCCGCATCCCCTTTTTTCCGGGCCCCAGCGGAGTGCTGGTGCGCCCGGACCACACTCGAGTCCACCGAAATGATCCATTCGAGGTCCCCGACGGCGTCGTCTTTGACGATCACCCGGTCCAGGATCCGATCCCAGGTGCCGTCTTTGGTCCACAACCGCAGTCGTTCATGCGCGGTCTTCCAGGGCCCGTAGCGATCAGGCAAGTCACGCCAGGGAGCGCCGGTGCGCAGTTTCCACAGGATCGCATTGATCACCTGGCGATGATCCCGCCACCGACGGCCACCACCTTGCCGCGGCGGCAGCAGCGGCTCGATCACCGCCCACGCCTTGTCCGTCAACTCACTCCGACCAGCCACCGGGCACAACTACCAGACCCACAGCTCAACCACTTACAGGACACGCCCTAGCCGGCGTCGCGGACGAGTAGCGCGATCTGTACCCGGTTGGTCAGTCCGAGTTTGGTGAGTGACCGGCTGATGTGGGCCTTGACCGTGGTTTCGGTCATGCCGAGTTCCCTGGCGATCTCGGCGTTGGCCAGCCCCCGGGCCACCGTCCGGGCGACCTCTCGTTCGCGCTCGGTGAGAGCGGCCAGGCGTTCCCTGGCGGAGCGGGTGTCCGGGGCATGCGTGTCGGCGAAGGTGTCGATGACCCGCTTGGTGACGGTGGGCGAGAGCACCGCGCTTCCGTCCGCCGTCGAACGGACAGCGGCGATCAAGTCCTGCGGGGCGGTGTCCTTCAACAGAAATCCTGCCGCCTTCGCGCGCAGTGCACCGTAGATGTGTTCTTCGCGGTCGAAGGTGGTCAGCATGACGACCTTGGGTGGGTTCGCGGAACGATTGATCTCCGCGAGCGCGGTGACGCCGTCCATGCCGGGCATCTGCACGTCCATGAGCACGACGTCGGGCCGGTGACGGGCGACGGCGGTGACCGCCTCGGCGCCGGTTTTCGCCTCGGCGACCACCTCGATGTCGTCCGTGGTTTGAAGGATCATGCGGAGTCCGGTCCGCACCAGGGCTTCATCGTCGACGAGGAGCACCCGGATCATGCCGGAAGCTCCGCGACGACCAGGAAGCCGCCATCCGGTTCCGGACGGGCAGTGAAACGGCCACCCTGTGTCTCGACACGCTCGCGCAGGCCCTTCAGTCCGAGCCCACTGCCGGGCATCGCCGGCGCGGCCCCGCGCGGCGCGGTGTTCTTGACGGTGACCTGCAGCGTCGAGGGCTGATACCGCAGCACGATGTGTGTGGTGGCGGTGCGGGCGTGTTTGTGCACGTTGGTCAATGCCTCCTGGACGACCTGGTAGGCGATCTGGCCCACCGTGGTGGGCACTTCGCGCGGTGTTCCCTCATCGCTCCGTTCCACCGCGACGCCGACCGATCTGGACTGCTCGATCAGCCAGTCGAGATCAGCCAGCGTCAAACGTGGCGGGGATGCGTCCTGTCCTGCCTGCTCCAGGACACCGAGGACGGCCCTGAGTTGGGTGAGCGCTTCCTTACCGGTGACGCGGATGAGCTCGGCCTCGGCCGCGGTCTTCTCGTCGTCTGCGTTGATTTCCAGTGCCCCCGCCCGAAGGACCATCAGTGAGACCCTGTGGGCCACCACGTCGTGCATGTCCCGCGCGATACGCGCCCGCTCGTGTGCACGGGCTTGTTCTGTATGCGCGGCCTGCTCCAGCACCAGCCGTTCGGCGCGCTCGCGCAGCCCGGCCACCACCTGGGCCCGCGCGTCCAGCCACAACCCGATGATCAACGGAAACCACACGAACAGCGGCGCGCCACCGACCGAGGAGACGAAGTCGGCACCGGGCCGGGGCAGCACAGCCAGCAAGCTGGCGGCCACCGTGTACACGATCAGGTGCCGAGGCCGCCGGTACGTTGTCGCCGCGACACAGGACGCCACCGCCAGCAGAAACCCTGGTGACCGGATCCCCGCGTCGGCCGCCGCGACCGCGAACAGAGGCCAGTGCCGTCGCGGCACCATGCGGGCTGCCGCGGCGGCCATCAACCCGACCACCACAGCCTGGGCGTACACCGGCACCGTGGCGAACCCGAACCCGGGCGGCCTGGTGACCGGCAGGAAGGCGGCGCAGAACGCCGTGGCCGGAAGCACCCACCTCATCAGCCGTTCACGCATGCACGGATCCCACTCGATGAGCTTACGCATTTCACCAGCTCAGGAGCCGCAACGGCCGAGCCTCGCTGGTCGGACACAAATCGGCACGTAGCTCGGTGACCCGGTCCCGTAGCACCCGGACACCCAACGGCACCAATACCAGGCACAGGGCACCGTACTCGACAAGGTCTGCGAGGTGCACCGCCTTGAGCACACCTCCCCACAGCGTCCCCGCCCACAGCAGCAGCAGGCAGCGCCCAAGGCCGAACGTTCCCGACCGGAACGCACCGATCGCCAGCAACAGCATCCCGAGGTACAGGCACGCATGTGCCGTGACGGCGATGCGCCAGGGACCGTAGGAGATGTCCGCGTAGTTGGCCAGCACGAACTCGGTTGCTCGGTCGAGCCCCTGTGATTCGGCCAGTTGGAAGGCGGTGTGATCGACTCCGGCGCGCCACAGCCGCGCGATCAGGCTCATGATGACGAGAGTGCCGCCCCAGAAGGCGAGCACCGGAGCCCGCGACGCGACGACACGGGCGAGCGTGGCGAACGCCGGCCACAACAGAAGGGCGCCGATGGCGAAGCACGCGTATCCCGCCGTGACCAGAGCGGGTTTCTGCAGGTAGGCCGCCAACTGTGACGGAGCGGCGAACGTCTGCCGGGCGAACTTCGCCAACTGCTCATCCGTGAAGTCCGCCGACTGCAACGCCAGGTACCGCAGGAACAGTCCCATCCACCACAGGAGTGGGCCGAGCACAAGCGCCGCGCCCCCGATAACCCGGCCTGGGAACCAGACATTGCGATCCATCAGAGCCGGCGTTCGCCACCAGCGGCCAGACCCGGCGGGAACAGGCATTGAGTTCGTTTGTTTCATAGCCGACACGCTGGATCGCCGGGCGTCCACAACGCATCGTCCGATGGATACGCCACGTGTCTCTTTAGAAGCGGCCCATGATCCTGACAGCGCGCCGCTAACGCGCTCTCATGCCGATGAGCGGACGAGCCGAGCCAGGCAGTACCGCCGCCAGTTCAGTGGCATCATGCCTCGATTTCGCTCGCGGCACGCCTGACCGGCACCGTATCCTGCGGCGATGTTCGCTCCGGACGACGGCTCCCGGGCCACGACGCTGCTTCGAGCCCGACTTGGCTTGACACTGGAGTCGGTGACCGAAGAGTGGCACTGGTACCAAGGCAAGCAGAACGCCCTGCTGAGGTTCTGGTTGCATTTTCGCCACGCACCTGTTCTGCTGCTACACGGCACGGGCGATCTGCTTCACCTGGACGACTCAATGCCCGATAGCTCCTATGACATGGACGAGTACGGCGAAGGCAAAGTCGCTCCCGCTCAGGCACCTAACCTTCTCACGAGGTACGTCGGCTCCCGACTTCGCGATGCCACCTTGATCCGGCAGTCTTCCACGGAGCCATCCGTGGGCGGAGTTCTCCTCAGATTCGACGCCGGCGACTTAGCTGTCGCGTCCTCAGCTGACGAATGGCTGATCACCCCCGATGAGCTTCCTCACGACGCCGCACCGCACCACCACATCGAGACAGTGACGATCACCGGCCGCCCATGGCCCCCGCCGGCGAACCCAGCCTCCGCTCCGAACCGTTGATCACCACTGTCACTTAACCGAGCAGGCTGCTGCGACCGCCGCCGAAACCATGCACCACCAACGCACTCTCATGCCGCTGGTCGCGCGTTGCCGTTCCATCAGGCCGCCGAGCTGGCTGAGGATGCAACTCAAGGAGACGGGTCGGTCACGAGGCACACCTGCTGAGCTGGGAGCTGTCACCTCGATGGCTAGTCCGGTGAAGACGTCGATGTCGGGGTAGCCGTCGCGCTCGGGCGCGAGGAACCGTTCGAACAGCAGCCCGTAGCGCACGGCGTCGACACTGGTGATCCGCAACGCGAAACACACCGCGCTGTTCGCCGCCGACCCCCGGCCCTGGCAGAGGATCCCGGACTCGCGCGCGAACCGCACGATGTCCCACACGATCAGGAAATACCCCGGAAACCCCAGCTCGGTGATCACCCCGAGCTCGTAGTCCAGCTGCGCGTACGCGCGCGGCGCGTCGTCCCGGGTCCCGTACCGCTCCCGCGCACCGGCGTAGGTCAGCTCGCGCAGGTAGGACGCCTCGTCGTGCCCGCCCGGGACCGGGAACGGCGGCAACTCCGGCGCCACCAACGTGAGGTCGACCGCGCACTCCACCCCCAGCAGCGCCGCCCGCTGCACCGCACCCGGGTAGCGGGCGAAGATCTCCGCCATCTCCTCCCCCGAGCGCAGGAACTGCATCCCCGCCGCCGGGAGCCAGCCCTGCATGTCCTCCATGCTCCGGCGCGCCCGGATCGCCGCGACCGCGTCCGCGTACACCGCGTCCTGCGGGGCCGCGTAGTGCGCGTTCGTGGTCGCCACCGTCGCCAGTCCCAGCTCGGCGGCCATCCCCGCCAGCAGATCGTTATGTGTCGAATCCAGCGGCAGGCCGTGATCGATCAGCTCGACCGTGACCGAGTCCCGCCCGAACCGGTCCACCAGCACCCGCAGCTCCTCCGCGGCCGCCGCCGGCCCGGACTCGACCAGCGCGCGCCGTACCGCGCCCTTACGGCACCCGGTGAGTACCTGCACATGGCCACGCAGGTCCTCCACCACCTGATCCAGCTCGTACCGCGGGGCGCCCTTCTCCCCCGCCAGCTGCCCGGTCGAGATCGTCCGGCACAACCGCTGATATCCCTCCAGCCCGCGGGCGATCACCAGCAGATGCGTCCCCGCCGGATCCGCCACCCCGTTCTGCGGCTCCGTCAGCCCCAGCGACAACTCCGCGCCGAACCCCGTGCGGACACCGAGCTCTTTCGCGGCCTCGGCGAACCGCACCGCCCCGTACAAGCCGTCGTGATCGGTCAGCGTGATCGCGTCCAGCCCCAGCCGCGCCGCCTCCTCCACCAGCTCCTCCGGATGACTCACCCCATCCAGGAAGCTGAAGTTTGAATGACAGTGCAGTTCCGCATACGGGGTTCGGGCCAGCGCACCACCACCGTCATCCGACCTCGGCGTCATCAGGTCTGGCGGCGGCCCCGCGTACCCCTCACGCTTCCGCGACCACGCCGGCGCGTCGTTACCGTCACCCGCCGGTGGACGGCCCGACGCGATCCGTTCCAGCTCAGACCAGCTCGCCGGACCACCACTCCACGCCATCGACCACTCCACGACACACCAGAGGAGCCGTGGGGAAGACAGCACCAACATCGAACGCCTGTGCGATCGTGCGTCTTACCTGCAACTTTGTCAAATCCCGAATTGTGACGACAGTCGCTAGTTGGCATCTCCCAGCGCTAGTTGGCATGGAGGTGGCCGAGGCCACTCTGTTGTGACCGTGAGCAATATCTGTCACTTGTGAGCGCTTGTTGCCACAGACTAGGACGAGGCGGTCCTGGTGTACTGGGATATCTAGCCCAAGGCATCGATAGCCTCGTCCGCGCTCCAACGACGCGGCCGCGACGAGCCCGTTGTTGGATGCTGTCCGGTGCTGATCCTTGCGCTTTTGGATCGCCCGCTCCGGCCGTCATCATGCACTTCCTTCCGCACCCGGTCGCGCAGTGGTCTTCCGTGGAAGTCATGACGTGAGGGTCTCTCCGGTCACGCAAGGACTACGTCCCGATTTCTCGGGACCTTCGCCCCAAGCGACGAGCAGGCGGAGCGACGATGGTGGGCACGCGGCGCGAGCGGGCCAAGGCGTCGACATCGGCACCGAGCCCGTGCGCCGTCCATTCGGAGGTTGGTCCGAAGGAACGGCCAGCCCCCGACAGTCGATACTGAAAGGGGTTCGTGGTGAAGCAACTCTCGGACGAGCTCAACGAGCTGTCTGCGCGCGCGAAGAAGACCGAAGACGTCGTCCAGGCCGCCGTGGCCCAGGACCGGGAACGGTTGCAGGCCAGGCTGCACACGCTGAAGACCGCCGTCGAGAACCAGCCCGCGAAGGCCAGCGAGCGGATGGCGAAGGCCCGGGCCGACGCCAACACGAAGTGGCGCGAGCTGCACACCAAGCTGGACAGCCACTTCGCCGGCATCCGGGCCAAGGCCGAAGAGCACAAGACCGAGCGGGACACCCGGCATGCCGAGCACCGGGCCGACGATGCCGAACAGGACGCGATCGTCGCGGTCGACTTCGCGGTCTACGCCCTCGACCAGGCCGAATACGCCATCATCGAGGCCGCCGTCAGCCGCGCGGAGGCCGACGAACTGACGGCTCGGCACTGAAAACTCCCTCACATCCCGGCCGGCCCGGGCGTCCTGGAAATGCCCGGGCTCCGGCCTTTCGCAGGATGGAGCACACCATGAGATTCAGCACCACCGGGCTGGTGTGGCGGGGCATCCTCGCCATCCTCGTCGGGATCGTCGCCCTCGCCTGGCCCGGTATCACCATCGGCGCGTTCGTCATCTTGTTCGCCGTCTACACCTTCCTCGCCGGCGTCACGGAACTGGTGCTCATGGCCATGTCCCGCCGCGCCGGCCCGGTCCTCGGGCACCTGCTGTTCGCCTTGATCAACGTCGCCGCGGGTGTCGTCGCGATCATCTGGCCCAGCGTCACGGCGCTGGTCCTGGTCCTGGTGATCGGAATCTGGGCGATCGCCGCGGGGATCGCCGAAATCGTCATGGCGGTCCGCCAGGGCGGAACTGCGGGCCGGAGCGTGGTGTACACGCTATCGGGCTTGCTGTCGATCGCCTTCGGCGTGGTCGTCATGCTGCGCCCGGGCATCGGTGCCGTGGCCATCGCCCAGGTCTTCGGGCTGTTCGGCATCTTCTTCGGCATCTCGGCACTGGTGGCCGCAGCAGACGCCCGAGCGACGACCAGCGGACCGCAGGACACGACACACCGTCACGCCGCAGAGCAACACGGCGCGCAGCCCGGTCAAGCCGCCACCGGCACACTCGAGCACCCGCCCCAGCCGGACGCTCAGCACACACGCACAACACCGAAGTAGCCATCGTGGGGCGGCGCGGCCCGCGCTCGACCGCGCCGCTTCCCAGGTCTGCCCCACTGGCCCGCGCCGTCGAATCGTCCGGTGTGGCCTGCGGACGGCGGCCGTCCTAGCGGCACGGCCGCTGGCACACGCAGGGCGACAAACAACCGAAGGTTGACCGCCGCCGAGACGAACCACCGCCGACCACCGGCGAGGCCAGTCCTCCAGCCGCAGCCGCGCAGAGCCGTCGACGAACGACGACTCGCTCCACGCCAGATCCACCCAGCTGCACGCAAGCGGGGAGTTCAAACTGGCCACCAACATACGACACACCCGCCAGGTTTCGTGCCAAGCAGCACCTGTCGTTCATGCCATCCATCACCTGTACCCGACCGAGATACGCCACGTCAGGCGAAATCGTGGTGCCAACTAACAGCTGTCGTCACAAGAATGAGTGGAGTTGCATCTATCACAACAGGACTAACGCGCTACGTTTCAGCAGTTCGCAGGCTTGCCGACATTTCCGAGGGCGTCAAGCCGCGCGTCCAAGGTGGAGTGACGAACGCCGCCATCGGGCAGTTCGATCGACGTTTTGACTTTAGCCCGAACGCGTGAAGCCTACCGCAACCCAACGCCAGATCGTTGTGTCTGATGAAACATGCGGGAGATGGAGGACGACTTGGCTGGCACGGCCCGCATGATGCTCACTGAGGGTGTGTAGTTCCTTGATCCGGAGACGACGGGATTCAAGGCGATTCTGGAGGGCTGGGCGCGACGGTACTGACCGGCGTGATCGCTGACCTGCCGGAGGCAGTCGCCATCACCGCGACCGCCTTGGCCCTTGTCCGACCTGATGCGCGGCAGGATGATCGCCGACCTCCGCGCCGCCGTGCGCGTGCGGACCGTCACGTCTACGAGTTCACCGATCACGACACGACCGCGCCGCCCCCGTCCTCCGGGTGGGTCGCGAAACCGCCGAAACCCTGATCGACAAGGGGCTTCAGGCAGACGACTGATCCGCCGTCGCCGCGCGTGCCCGGTCCGGTTCGGACCGTTAACCTGGACCGCGCGAGTGTTCCGGGGAGGGCGTATGCAAGCTGAACCGCCAGTGGCTGAACTGTCCGAGGTCGAAGTCGACCTGGTACGGAGGCGGACGCTCGGTGGCCTCGACGACCTTGTGGTCCCAGGGCAGGTCAGTCTCGGGAGAACGGACGCGATCCGGCTCGGCCCGGATACACCGGGGGTGTCGGAGGAATTGGCCGCCCTGCTGGACGCGGAAGCGGAGGACCACCACTACTACCTTGTGCACCTGAGTTGCACTTTCCGCTCGGGTGATTCGCCGATCGTCAGTGCGTTGCTGTCCGTGGAACTGCGGCAGGCGCGGGTCGCCGGTGTGCCCGATCCGGTGGTGTGGTCGATGGAGCCCCTTCGAATGGCCACACCGGTGCGCCGAAAGCGGGTGGTGACACTCGGTCCTGCAGGGAAGTTCATCCCGGTGGACGGCGCCCTGGAACGAGCCACTGAGTACGAGACGGACGTGCAGCATCTGGTCGCGCAAGGTGAGGGGGAAAGCCAGAGCGAATGGGTGTTCACCGCTACCGCTGCGGTGAATCTCGTGGGTGTACACCACTTGAGGCTTGTGGCACGCACGTCCGCGAGAGTGGCGTGCCGTGCGGACCTCGCGCTGGCCGCGACAAGACGGGAGCGCCGGTTCGGCCTGGTCCCGTATCGAGCGGACATCCCGGCGTCAGTGCGGACCATCCGGTTGTCGGCGAGTTGACATGCAGGATCCTGCGGTCGGGCACCTGGTCGCGTTGCTGCGGCTTGTCCGGATCGGCTCGATCAGCGAAGGAGAGGCTCGCCGGCGGGTGCGCGAGGATCCCGGCTGGCTCGCTACGGACGACCTGCTGAGTCTGGCGTCAGGGGTATTGCGCGTCGCGTGGGACGACCGGCATCTGGGTTGCCTGCTGAGCGAACTCATCTACGAGTGGGCGGTCGTTTACGCCTCGGACCCGGTGGCGGTACGGGCGACCGGGCAAGTCTTCGTCCGGGCGGCGACCGAGGTGTTGACGTTTCGGGACGACGTCCGGCTGTATCGGCGTGCTGTCGCTGTGGCCGAGAAGATCGGGCTCGCCGACAGCCACGATCACTATTGGGGCGGGATGCTGCGCCTGGCTCCGTACGCCCTGGACCCGGTCAACATCGAGTACAAGGTCCACCGCGGGTTCCGTCGCCAGCAGGCGCGGTGGCGGGTTCGGCGCCTGTCGTCCTCCGGCGTCGCCGATCCGGATATGCCCGATGCGGCGACCGAGTTGGCCGCCGCCGTGAACCATTTCCGGAAGGCTTGCGTTGAAGCGAAAGAAGCCCACAGGGGCGCGATTCTCGCTCAGATGGCCTTCGCCGAGTACAGCAGGCACGAAGCAGGCGGCGATGTCGATCTATCCGTCGTGGATGCCTGGTGTACCGAAGCGATGACGCTGCTTCCCGTCGGCCGGAACGAACTGGCGTGCAATCGCCTGTACTGGCTGCTGTGCCTGCGAGGACGCAAAAGCGCCATGTTGTCGCGAAATGTCGTGGCGCCGCTTGTGGACACCATGCCGGACGGACCGGCGAGTACGGTCACCGCCGGTATGACCGCCATGCGGGCGCTCGGCGCGCTGGGACTCTCGCAGGAGCTCGAGCAGGTGATCAGGATGCTGGTTCCGCTCCTCGAGGACCCCGAGATGGAGAGTCAGCGCCGGTTCGCCGAAATCGCGATCGCCCATTGCGTCCCGGACGAGCTCCCAAGCTGCCTCGAACTGGAGCGGGCCGGCCCACCCACGGACGAGGACGAGGAAGGACTTGCCGGCTGGGCTGTAGCCTTGGGCCGGATCCACGCGCTCATCCATACCTACGACGCCTCCGATGGCCGGGCCGCCGAAGCCGTGCGAGAGTACGCCCCAGAACTGACCGACAGGCTCGCCAGGGTCTCGACGCATGTAGCCGCTTATCGGTCGCGTATGGAGCTGAACCACTCACCGGCCCGATCGGTGCCCGCGCTCATCGCCGCTGCCCGCGCGCTCGCCGAGTGGTCCCACACGGATTGGGCGACGTTCTCCCTCGACGCCGTCGCGCAGCTGCTGGAGGCCGCGTCGTCCGAGGATCTCGTGGACCTGGATCGCGGCGTGGTGGAAGACTTGACGGAACTCGGCCGCGACGTCCTGCCGTATCTGCCCGAGGCCGCGTGGTCGATCATGAACGACTGCCTCACCTCCTTGCTCGGCCGATGGGTCGCCGACCGCTCGATCACAATCGAGGCCGTGCTGAGCGTTCTCCAACAGGTCAAAGGCCGCGGATTGAGCGTGGCGCTGGCGGCTCCAGGCCCGATGACGCCGGATCCGCGGAACGAATGGCCGCTGACAGACCTGTCGACGGCGGAGATCGAACGAGACAGCCCGATCACGGAATTCGTCGACGACGAGATGTTGCTCAGTGCCTATCTGCAACCGGCAGAACGCGAGCCCGGCGCGACGCCGGCCGAGCAACAGCGGAACCTGCGTCGCCGGATCCAAACCTCCGACACCGACCGGCTGCTGCTCTCCACCGCCGGAGCGCCTGCCCGATCGCTCCAGGAGATCCAACGGGCGCTGCCCAAGGACGCGGTACTGCTCGCCTTGCTGGTCGGGGCCGCGGGGGCCAAGCTGACCCGCGGATATCACGGCATGATCATCACCTCCGACAAGGCCATGATCGCGGGCATGTACGACCCGGTCAAACCTGGACGGATGCTGAGCAGTCTCACGCTTCCCGGGGACGACCTCGAAATCGGTCAGACGGTCTTCTCGGACTTCGGCCGTGCGGTCGAGTCATTGCGCCGGGCAGTGACCGACGAGCCGCTGCATCGGGTGGTCACCCGCGCGGCGACCGCCGAGCTGCGGGATATCGCCGGCTACTTGCATGAGCCCTTTCTCCGTGCACTCGACGAGATCGCGGGCCCGCAGCGGGACCACCTGATCCTGTGGCCACACGAGTCGACGTATTTCCTGCCGTTGCATCTAATCCCGTTCGGAGACGGGATCTTCGCCGACAGATTCGCGATCAGTGTCATCCCGTCCACGGAATGCCTCTTCCGCCCGGCCGCAGCCGCGCCCGGCGGCGTGCTCGCGGTCGCTTCGGCCGCCGGTGGTGTCCCGGTAGGACTGACCGAAGAGCCTTCACTCCACGAACAAGCACGGCACATCGCGGCACTATTCGGCTCCGCCGCCCTTGTCGGCGAGGACGCCACTCCCTCCGCCGTTTTCAAACAGCTACCCGGTCGGCGATACCTCCATATCGCCGCCCATGGCCGTCAAGACGCGGACGCGCCGATGTTCGCCAGGGTCTATCTGGAGGGAACGTCGCTCCATGCCATCGATATTCTCCGGCAGGATCTGCGAGGCGTCGAATTGGTGACGCTGAGCGCTTGTGAGTCCGCCCTCCTGCGATACGACTTCCACGACAATTTGCACGGACTTGCCGCCGCGTTCCTGCGTGCGGGCGCACACGCAGTCGTCGGTGCGCTGTGGCCGGTCGCTCCGGACGTGGCCCACACCTTCTTCGTCCGGTTCTACACCGGCCTGCGTGAAAATATCGCGCCCGTGTCCGCCTTTCACAAGGCTCAGCGACACACCCGCGAGCATCATCCCAGTTATCGAGACTGGGGCGCGTTCATTTATCTGGGCGGGTAACCGTCGTGGCTCATTTCACGATCGGGCTCAGCGCCGCCGAAGCCCATATCGGCATCGCCAGGCGTGGCGATGAACCGTCTGGAACTGGTGCTGTTCGCTCCCGACCGCAAGCCGCCCGCCGACCCAACTCTCACTCCGCCGGAACAGAAGCGGGCGGCGACCAACTTCAAGGCCAACGGCGCCCGCGTCGTACGTCGCCACCTCGCCGACCTGACTCGTACCTTCGCCGGTACCGAGACCCCATTACATCAGCCCCACCGCTACGCAGGGAGAAAGGACCAGCAAGCTCTGTTCCGGCGGCTCTACCGCACCCTACGCGCTGTCATCGACGAACCGTAACTACCCAACCCGGTCGCGCGACTCACCAACGAAGGGCTGTGCGCCACCTGTGAGGCGTCGCTGACCGACGCCGCCGGGACATGAGCGAGATGGGTCTGGCCAATTCCGCACGATCGAATATGTGCACTGCACCAGTAGAAAGAAGCTATGTTGCCGCCGCCACAACGGGTTTCCCCAGACTTTCTGGCACGTGGGAAGTGGCCGTTCCTCCGCGGATTCAGCGTCTCGCGATGCGATCTAGGACTGTGAGATCCCACCCTGCCGCAATGATGAGTTCACCCCCCGGCCCAATCGCTACGCCGCGAATACTGCGAAGGTCGAAGATTGCGACCTCGTCGCCGGTGTCCAGGTCCCAGACCCGCACGGTGTCGTCTTCGCTGGCGGTGATGGCGACGGGTCGACCGTCGAGGGTGCTGCTGGCCACCGCCATCACCGTATCCGTGTGGCTGGTGAAGGTGGCTATCTCAGCGCCGGTGGCGAGGTCCCAAACCCGGACGACACCATCGTAGTCACCAGTGATGGCGACGAGTCGGCCATTGAGGTTGCTGCAGGTCAGTGCCATGACCGGGCCGGTGTGGTGGGTGAAGGTGGTGATGTCTTCGCCGGTCGCAAGGTCCCAGACCTGCACGGTGTCATCTTTGCCGCTGGTGACGGCAATCGGTCGGCCATCGAGAGTGTCGCTGGCCACCGCCATCACTAAGTCTGCGCGGTTGCCGAGAGTGGTGATCTCCTCGCCGGTTGCGAGATCCCAGATCCGCACAGTGCCGTCGTCGCCGCTGGTGACCGCAACCGGTCGGCCATCCAGCACGCTGCTTGTCTCGGCGCAGATATTGGCAGAGTGGCCGCGGGATGCGGGCGAAGTTGTGGCCACGGCAGGAAATCGCCAGACCCGCGCAGTTGTGTCGTCGGCGGCGGTGATGGCGACAGGTCGACCGTCGAGGGTGCTACTGGCCACCGCCATCACCGAGTCGGTGTGGCTGGTGAAGGTGGTGATCTCCTCACCGGTGGCGATATCCCGCACCCGAACAACCCCCTCGTAGTCACCCGTGATAGCGACCGGTCGGCCATCGAGCATGCTGCTGGCCACCGCCCGCACCGAGCTGGGGTGGCTGGTGAAGGTGGTGATCTCCTCACCGGTGGCGATATCCCACACCCGCGCAGTGCGGTCTTCGCCAGCGCTGATGGCGACCGGTCGGTCGTCGAGCATGCTGCAGGCCACCGCCAGCGCCGCACGGGTGTGGTTGGTGAAGGTGGTGATCTCCTCGCCCGTGGCGATATCCCACACCCGCGCAGTGTGGTCGTGGCTGACAGTGACGGCGATTGGTCGGCTGTCGAGCCTGCTGCAGGCCACCGCCGTCACCGATTTGATGTGGACGGCGATGGTGGTGATCTCCTCGCCTGTGGCGAGGTGCCAGATCCGCACGGTGTCGTCATAACCGGTGGTGACGGCGACCTCAGTATACAGTGGCCGCCTTGCCGGATTTGTGGTGCTATACGACCGCGATAAGGACGGCGCCTACGAGTCGGTAGGCCACATCTGGACTGCGACAGCATGGCAACGCCGCGGGATCGCGCGGCGGTTACTGGCCGAGGCAAGGTCTCGGTTTCCGGTCTCCAGCGTCGAGGGGCCATACACCCCCGCAGGCGCCGCGTTTCTGAACGCCTGTCCGAATCCGAAGTCCTCTCCAGAGGAACGTCGGACTCCGCAATGCTGACCGAGGCAGGCGGCCAGCAGGTGAGGTCAAAACTCACTCTTGAAGCCAGCGATCGTCGCCTAGCCGAACCTGGATGCCCGCTTGCGTAGGTGATGGCGTTGTCGGCCATGTCAGGGTGTGCTGGCGATACGAACCGGGTGGGGCGATCGTGACAGCGGAGGCGCTGATCGGCATGGTGAATGACCAAACTCAACTCTGCTGTGGATCTTGCCGTAGGGTGCGTGATCATCGTGAGTGGAGGGGAGCCATTCTGGTGCGGGATCATGCGCAGTCGGAGCGGGTAGTGCGGTTCTGGCGCACCATCGAGATGTTCAGTCCGCCGGGGGTTCCGAAACTCACTCCAGCCGGGCAGCGGCAGGACTCGACGCAGGTGGTCGTGGATGTCGCCCGCGATGAACCGGCGCCGTGGCAGGCTTCTCATCCGATCGCGCGGCGTCGGCCGCGCGAGGGTAAGACGTGGCAGTTCACGGTGTATGGCGGCTTGTACGACGTGGCGGCGGCGCGGGCCGCGTTGACCACCGCGTTCGGTGAGGACAGTGTGCCGGCCGATGCCCGCGGGAACGACGGCGAGACCGCACTGTTCGCGTTCACCCTCGACGCGGAGGGATGCTTGGTGGAGAACTCGGCCACGTTGTCCGCGTGCGCGTGGGCGATCAGCAGGCTGGCCTCACCCGGACCGGACGACCGCACCTGGCTGGACGGGTTCGCGCATCACGAGCGCGAGTTCGTGGCCGCGTTGAACAAGCTGGTACCTCCCAAGCGGGAGCCAAGGTCGACGGGGAACGGCGTGGTCAAGTCTGCTTTGACCACTGCGGGAAAGGCGGTCACCGAACAGGCGAAAGGCGCCGCCAAGGAGGCGGTCGCGGCCGGCGCGAAAGCCACGGGCGCCGCGGTGACGACGGCGGTCGGCGCCGGAGTCAGCGCGGTCGCGGGTCCGGTTGTCGGTGGGATCGCCGGAGCGGTCGCTGGCACCTTCGCGGAAAAGCTGCTGACCCCGCGCGACTCGGAGTCCTCGCCCAAGAACGAGGGTGACGCCGCGGACCGGCCCGCAGGCGACAGCGAGGCAGGTATGACGGTTCCGCGGCTGCGGATGACCGCGGCCGCGCTGAATACGTTCGTCTCGGAGCTGGCCTCTGCTCTGGGAGTTGCGGACGTGCTGGACGCCCACGGGGTCCGGGTGGCCTGCACGCAGGTCCCGGAGACCAAGGTGGATCAGGCTGGTGGGCAAAACTTCCTGAACAGCTACATCGCCGCCGACCTGGCCGAGATCGAGGACGCCGTGCACTCCGGGAATGTCGGCGCCGGGCTGACCAGCTACCTCGCCGACGTCCCGGCCGCGGGCCGGGTCGATGTGCGCGCCGGGCGCGACCCGCTGATCCACGGTGTCCAGCCGCGCTGCATCCCGGGTGGACGCTGGCCGACCGCGGTGTCGCGGCCACTGGTGATCAGCCAGCAGTTCGCCGTGAACCAGATCATGTCCGAACTCGGCGACAACTCAGGCTTGTTCGCGGTCAACGGTCCGCCCGGCACCGGCAAGACCACCATGCTGCGTGACGTCCTGGCCGCCATCGTCGTCGAACGCGCTACCCACCTGGCCACGCTGCAGAACCCCAAGGACGCCTTCACAGACGTGACCGAGAGGGTGGCGCTCGGCCAGCGATACAGCGCCGCTGTGCGGGGACTGCGGGCAGAGCTGACCGGGTTCGAGGTGGTGGTCGCCACCGCCAGCAACGACGCGGCAGCCAATGTGACAGCGGAGATCCCGGCCATGGACGCGGTACGCGGGGCCGAGGACGAGGCCTTGGCCGTCGACTACTTCACCGACCTCGCCTCGCATGTACTGGGCAGCCCAGCCTGGGGAATGATCGCTGCGGCGCTCGGCAACATGAAGAACCGCAACAGCTTCGCCAGCCGATTCTGGTGGGGTGACGGCGCCCGCCAGACCTCGGACGAGGCAGGAAGCCAGAATGCGGACGATGAGACTGACACGGACGAGCTGAACGACGAATCCGGCAATGTCGGCCTGTTGAACCTGATGAAGCAGGTACGCGCGGACCCGGACATCGTTGAGGACTGGGACACCGCGGTCACCGCGTTCACCGACGCGCAAGCAGAGGTCCAGCGACTCGCCGCCGCTCGTCAAATCGCCGCCGAAGCCATTACAGAGTTCAATTCCCGCCGGAATGCGGTCCGTGAGGCCGAGGGCAGACTGCGGCAGTCACAGGCCGCCTGCGAGCAGCTCAACAACGATCTGCGCCATGCCACCGAGCAGTGTCACAGAGCGGAACACGCCTACCGGAAAGCCGACGAGGAGTACGAGGACTGGCCAAACCACAGGCCAGGATGCTGGGTCTCATTGTCCACCGGCTTCCGGGCCGGCAAGGAATGGGACACCCAGCATGGCAAGTTGCGGAAGGCCCGGGACAACGCCAAAACCACCCTCGCTCAGTGGACTGAATTCGTCCCCAAATGCAAGTCCGCCTTGCACGAAGCCGTGCTACAGAATCAGCGGAACGAGAATGCCCTGAGCGATGCCACCTACACGCTGGCCGCGGTGCAGGCTCGCATCGATGCCGCCCGAGCCGAGTGGCCCACCACTGTGCCTTTTGGTGACGAGCTCGCCGACGAGGCACGATTTCAGCTGTGCGCGCCGTGGGCCGACCCGGAGTTCACCACGGCACGTAATCAGCTGTTCCTGGCCGCGCTGCGGTTGCACAAGACCTTCCTGCTGACCGCGGAGCCGCACGCCCGCGGCAACCTGGCCGTTATCGCCGCCGTCATCGGTGGCACGCTCAAGAGCCAGCTCAAGCCGCAGACTCTGCTGGCCGCGTGGCAGGCCTTGTTCCTGGTCGTGCCGATGATCTCCACGACCTTCGCCTCGCTGCCGCGACTGTTCTCCGGGCTGGGCAGCGAAAGTTTCGGCTGGTTGTTCATCGACGAGGCCGGCCAGGCAACACCCCAGCAGGCTGTCGGCGGTCTCTGGCGATGCCGCCGCGCCGTGATCGTCGGCGATCCGCAGCAGCTCGAGCCGATCGTCACGCTCCCCCTGCCCGCTCAGCACGCGTTGCGCCGCCACCATGACGTGCACGAACAGTGGACCCCGGAAAACACCTCGGCTCAACGCGTCGCTGACCGGCATGCGCGACACGGCACCGCCCTCCCCGAACCCGACGGCGGCACTGTATGGGTCGGCGCTCCCCTGCGAGTCCACCGCCGCTGCGACCGCCCCATGTTCGAGATCTCCAACACCATCGCCTACGGCGGAGACCTCATGATCTACGGCACCAACCACGACGGGGACTACCCAGGGCAGAACACCTGGATCGACGTCCAATCCGGGCAGTCACAAGGCAACTGGATCCCCGCCGAAGGCGAGGCCCTGCTCCAACTACTCACCGACCTGGCCAGAGACGGCGTCAAACCACACGAGATCCGCGTGATCAGCCCATTCCGCGACGTCGTCCGAGGCAGCAAAGACATCATCACCGAACGATTCCGCCGCGACGACCACATCCGGGCCTTCGTCGACAAGAACGTCGGCACCGTCCACACCGTGCAGGGGCAGGAAGCCAACGTCGTGATCCTCGTTCTGGGCAGCAAACCCAACGGGACCGGCGCACGCGCATGGGCAGCCGAAAAACCCAACCTCCTCAACGTCGCCGCCTCACGCGCCAAACGCCGCCTCTACATCATCGGCAACCACGACAACTGGAAACACCTCCGCTACTTCAACATCCTCGCCACCACCATCCCCGCCGCCCGAAATTAGCGCCAGACCTCAGTTGACATGCAAGCATGCCGAAATCATTGCGTCATGCAGCCCCCGATGCGATCACCTTCTTCACCACAAGCCGACTTCAGTCTTTCCAACGCCTCGGCGCCATCTTGCCCGAAAAATGTCTGGTTATGAATACCAATCAGTGCACGCAGCAGATCCTCGCTCAATTCCAGATTCCCAAGGTCGCGGATGACAAGCGCAAGACCAACGGAGACATTAGACCCCTGCGTAACGAGCTTTTCAATTAACAACCGACCACGGGGAAGCGAGAGAATGTCGTCGGCGTCATCCAGCGTGAACAGAATTCCTGGGCGCTCACGCGACGGTCGACAGTACCCGCCTGCGGACCTTCGCGCATCAATGATGCGACTCACGGCGTCGAGATTATTCAAGGTTTCGCTCACATTAGTGGCGATCCAAGCTGGTGAATCGACCGCAGATTCCCACGCATGCACATAATTGTGCTCATTTCGTGGATCCGCCGGAAAAACGCAAAACACTCCTGAGATGGCCGCTTGCAACGTAATCAATCTCAGAAGCGCTGACTTTCCAAGCCCATCTTCTCCGAGTATCAGGGCGTGATCAACTCCGCCAGCTTCGGGATCATGAAGTCGGAACTTTATCCTTTCTCCGATGATGTCCTGTCCAACCTCAATACATCCGTCCTGCGGATCGTAGGATCGACTGCCGTCGTACATAATTTCACTGTCGAACGTCGCGGCGATCTCTTCGGTATTTCTAGCGGTATCCTGGACGCTCCGGCCAGTCAACTGGGCAAGCTCGGCGAAAAGTCGATATTCCAATTTAATGAGGTCGCTCAAGACGCGGGACATTACATCTTGGTTCGCCTGCTTCAAGACGTTGTTCAGCTCCGGGTACCAGCTATTGTTGAGGCAGCGCAAGATAGCTCGTGCTGGCACAGTGTCGCCGTTGTCATCGTGTTGCCATCGAATCAGGTCGCGATCGCAGCGTTCTCGGATATCATCGATGGCTTGCCCTGATATCCGGCCGATCTGGTATGATGTTGTGTCAACCATTCGCCACGCACCGATAATGTGGTCCAGGATTTCCTGCCGACGCTCCCGGAGCGCATGCAATTCCTCTACGAGTCTCTCATGTGCCGGCTCGCCATCTTGGATAAGCCGGCGCAGCAGAATCCCGTGTAGCATGATCGACCGTGGGCGGTCGATCGTCAACCCAGGAACGCTGTTGCCCCCCTCTTCAAATGCTCGGCCTGCGGGCGGTTCAACTCGACGAACATCATCAGTTGCGTCAAAGTGCAGACAGACCGCAGGTTGACACTGCGGCCTGGCTGGCGCCGCGAGCGATTGTGAAAGTTCCCCTGTCGCACCGAGACCACCCTTTCGCTCATGCTGTCTTTTGGCCATTTCCGCCATAAGTGCAACACCGGCGGCCAGGTTGACAACGTTGCCCGGCAATTGACCTTTATATTTGCGCAGGAAATATTTCACTTCGCGCGCATGCAACGAGTACCTCTTCAAAGCACCATTATGTGCAGCATGGGCTGCCTTGATGGCATGCAGCTTGATCGTCAGCCAGGTTCGTTGAGTTAAATTCCAATCCACTTGATCCATTTGCCGATCAATGTCTCTGATTAGTTCACAAATAAGGTAGTCGATGTCACGATACGGGAGAGCAGTAACTTGATCCTGATGCACAGCCAGCAACCCTAGGACGAGCTCCAGTGATTCATCCGGACCAAAAGTTGGGTCCATTTCAGTTACTTGCGAGATGAGTTCATGTGAGCGTCGATAGTGTCGCAGCGCGGCTTCCACTCCACCTTTAGACCCATGAGTTTCCGCCAGGCACAGGTGTGCAGTTGCGGCGGCCATTGGCTCCTGGGATTCCTGATTCCCAGACAAGGCAAGCAGTCGTTCTGCGCATTTTTCAAAATCGCCGCGACTTCCTGTCTTCCAGTCCATATCGCGAGCAATTCTGACCATATTTGCCGCGCGCACCAAAGCGGCCTGAGGGGTCGCCTCAGGTAATTCCCGCAATTTTTCGAACTGCCGTCGAACCGTGTCTTCGCTTCCACCATAGGCATCTATTCGATACTGTGTTGCCAGACAACAGATCCAAGCCTCGTTGTGCGTCGGAATCATTCTGTGAATTTCATGGGCCCGCAGCGCACGCTGCACGGTCGCCCGTGCAACGTCGATTTCATTGTGTTCAAGTTGCAGTCCGGCGAGCACCATGAGCGTCTTCCCGCGGCGCCCGGCCACATGGGGGTCATAGTCGCCGGACGGAATGAGCTTCAAGGCTTCGCCAACAAGGCGCCGCGCTTCGATAAAGTCACCTTGAACTTGCGCAATCATGCCCGCATTGGAAAGCATAGGCGTGGTCGTCTGCCAGCTCTGCAGCTTATGCTGCTTGAGCCGCTCTGCCAGAGTTATGGCATGCAGACGCAAGGCTCCCCCTGTCACAAGGTCCCAGCTTTGGGAGCATTCTCTCATCAGTTCCGTTGCCTTGATTTCAACGTCCCGAAGTATTTGATCCAGGCCATCCTGATGCGTGGATAGTTCAGCGCGGACGACATCTTGGATGATGCGGTGTATGCGAACCCAGTCTCGCTCGTCTTGGTCTTGCCAGCGGTCGATCAAGGAGAATTCCGCGAGGACGGCAACCGACGTGTTGAACTCGTGACGGTCGTGCGCCAGCAGACTTGAAGGGATACGATCAGGGAAGACAACGCTAGCGCGTTGCAGAACGGTCATTGCCTCCGTTGAGAGATCATCGTTTTTGCCTTTCAACTTCCGCAGCGCCAGGTTTACCGCTGCGACAGCCGTACGCGCGTAGTCATCCAGCCGTTGCAGTGGGAAGTCCAAGGCATCGAGTCGTCGCATTTCGTCGGCGAGAGTGCTCAGAAACTCCCGGATGGATTCCCGGGTACTACGCAGGTAGCTTGTCGCAGTGACCAGGCTCAAGGGTAAGAAGTCCAGCTGGTCGCAGAGCGAGTCGACGTCTTCCTCGTCCACGGTGTGACCCGCAAGGCGTCGTAGCACGAGCTCCCGCCCTTGCTCGGATGTGAGTTCGCCAACTCTGACGACCGGTTGTTGCCCGTGCCAAGCGCTGTTTCGTGTCGTTATCAGAACGACCCCGTGGCCGGAAGCCGGAAGAACCGGCATGACCGCGTCTGCGGCTACGGCATTGTCGATAATGAGCAGCCACGACTGTGTGCATCGAGACAGGGAGTCGGCTATAGCACGACATGTGTCGTCCAACGACTGTTCGCGATGGCGCTGCACATCGATATTTCGGTCCCGCAGCCAGTTGGCAAATTGCTCCAGTTCTTCGTTCAGGACATCTTCGATCAAAGTGGTATCGTCGTCGCTGCGAGCTGTGAGTTGGTAGATCCAGTCGAATTCGGCCGCGTTGTCGAGCGCGTACTGTTGTGCGAGCGTTGTTTTGCCGATGCCAGCGGGCCCTACGAGTACGCACGTGCGAATCCGACCGTCGATCGCGTGCGCTCCGGTATCGGACTTGAGATGGGTTCCCAGTTCGTTGAGCAGGAGTTCACGCCGTATGGCAAGCTCACGATGGTCGAGACGTGCGGGCACGCCCCATCGGGACGCTAGTGCTTCCTCCAATGTCGTACGCGAAGCGCCTGCCGCCGCCAAGAACTCTCCCCGGGTCAGCGTGCGCCCGGCAACATCGTTGGCGCCGGCCTTGTCCATCGCGAGGCTCAGCAGGTACGCCCGCAGCAGTTCCGCGGCCTGGTCCCCGACGCTATGGCCGGTTTCGGCGCGGAGCCGTCTGAGGTACCCACGCACCTGATCCCTCAGTTCGGGCAAACCTTCTGAACGCGCAGTGACGACGCAGCGCCGAAGGATGGCAAGCGTACGAGCGTCGAGCCGGTCCGCGACCTTGAGTTCCCTCAACCGCCTGATGAGGGTCGTGTCATCCAAGTGATGAGCCTCGACCAGCAGGTCGGCGAATTTCCGGGCAGGACTGCTGAATACGCCGTTCGCCACCAATTCAACTCGGACTGGGCGCTCCTCGTCGAGCCCGAGAGACTTGAGGATCTTGAACACCTCACGAACTGACCAGGTCTTCTTGCCCCAGCGGCTCTTTACCTGCACGACTGCGTCATCGTGGATATCGCGGCCGACCAGCTCGTAGTCGACTTTCTCGGCCCCCGGGCGTCCCTCGACCACGATGGAGTCAACTTGGGTGTCCTCTGTGCCAGCCCACAGCTCCAACGCCGTCAACACAATGACGTGATACTGGAACCGGTAGCCAGCCAGGCCGAGTTCGCCACTCACGCTGCCACCCACCCGCGACTGCTGGAGTCCCCGAAGCCGTCGGTTCCACCAGTAGCCATCAGCTCTGCGATCTTGCCGTGCCGTGGGCGGATGAACATGCTGGTGAGCGCCAAAGTCCTATCTTTGTGGATCACGCCGATCGCCTCCTGCGCCACAAGGACGACCTCGAGACTCGATGGTTGCCAGCCCAGGGAATCTCGGCGATCGCAACGATTCCACTATCTCGGCTGTCCATGAGTTCGGCGTCGCGGTCGTCGTTGGTGTATGAGGTCGCCCAGCTGGGAACACGAACACCGACACAGACTCCGTAGATCACCCGGACCACACCATGCTCGGCTGCGGCCGCGAGCCAAGCCTGCTCAACTTCTAAGGTCGCGCGAGCCCAGATTCCGCCGTGATCCCACAGCTCAAGACCGGTCTGCGTGACTCGCACGGACCAGGACCACAGTTGCGGCGGATCTCGGAGATCAAGAACGAATCGCGCGAAGCCAGCAGCGATGATCCCCTCGGCCTGCGCCTCGACCGCCGCTCCGCCGCGTGGCTGAATACCGACGGCTGCGCGGGGCTCGAACAGAACAGCGGGGATATCTCCGCCGCCCATCGCCTTCGACTGTTTGAGCACGGTCCTAGCCTCGGTGTCGACCTCTTCGAGGATCGCTTTCACCTGCGCGGGATCGGCATTGACATGAGGCAGATTGTGCTCCGACGCAGCGAATGAGTCACCGACAAATTCATCTGACAATGAAATTTTGTCGAGACGAACGCTTCTCTCCGCGCCGCCTGTGGTGAGTCTGAAGTAGAAGTCGCCGGCGCGGTCTGTGACGAACTCCGTGAGCCCGATCGTGTCCAGCAACGCATGTAGCCGGGGGTACCGTGCCTGTCGGACCTTTTGAGTAACCTTAGGGAGGCGGAACAGCGTCAGCGCATGGCTCGCCAGGTTGATTCCCGCGCGCCGGTACTCTTCTTCGTGCTGCAGCACCGGTGCTGCTGATGTGACGATGTCTTGATAGCGCGCTCCGGTGATGGTGTAGAGCACCACGAGCCCGCTATCTCGAAGTACCGGAAGTATCATGCCCCCGGGTAGCATGTCTCGACTCATCGCGGCGACCTGCAAGCCATGTCCATCGACAAGGGCTGCTCTGCCCACGATCGGTCCAACCTGGTGGCGAGCAACTTCTCGGAACTGCTCCACTGTTGTGTCGACCAACCGATTCGACCCGGGTAGCCAGAGTACGCAGTGCCCGTGGAAGGTCTCACCGTCCCAAGACGGATCGAGACTCCCATTGCGGGTGCGCTCCCCAGTCGTCGGATCCTCGACTACCACGGCGACCGTGTATACCTGAGCGACGATGCCGAGCTGGGCGTAGGCAGCCTGCAACACCATCGCGCTGTCAACCGACAGGTTCCCAGTCGGACCACCCGGGTGACAGAGCCACAACAACGGAAGCAACTGCTCGACAAGCAAGTCCGGACTGATCTGGTCCAAATCCAGAAATGCCGAGACATGCACCTCGCTCCCGCTCACAGTCCCTGAAACCTCGCCGGCGCGCATCACAGGCGGCGCCGATCGGCCTCCGGATCCCGCCGCCGAGCTCGATCGCTTCGACTTTCGCCCTTTTGACTTCGGCACGCCCTGAGGTTAGAACGCACCACCGACAAATCCGCCACCGTGGCAAGCTGGAGTCACCCGCTTGCCGCAACCGCCTAAGCAGGATCCGTGTAGCAGCGCGCGTGAATGCTCCGGCAGGACTATGCCTGATCAGGATCAACGGAGGTGTACGAACCGGCGGAGAGGTGCTTTCGGCTGTCCACTGCATCGTGAGCGATGCCGAGCCATCCCACCAGCAGCTGCGGAACCTGCGGTGGTAGTTGCTGGTTCGATAGGCCGATGGCGCCGCTCACGCCGTATGTCCTCGGTTCGTTGCGGTGGTCGGCTTAGTCTGACCGCATGACCTTTACTGCACTTCATCGCGTTGTAGGTGCGGACCCAGGGCCGCTGGTGGACGAGCTTCTTGACGCTGCAGTCGCTGCAGGCGCGACTGAGTCGCGTGACTTGGACTGGAAGTCCGAGCTCCCGCCCGCGAAGGGGATCGTGCAGACGGATTTCCCGAAAGATGTCGCGGCGATGGCGAACAGCGGAGGCGGTGTGATCGTCTACGGTGTCCGCGAAGAGCAGAAAGCAGCGGTGGCGCGAGTCGACGTGGGCGTTCTTGATGAAGGCTACGAGCGATCTCTGCGGAGTGCTGCGATCACGGCGATCTCCCCACCCGTGTTCGGCCTGAACGTGCACCGCTTGGGCATGGAGGGAAACCGTGCCGTGGTGATCGAAGTTCCGCCCAGCGTCGACGGGCCTCATCTGATCTACCGGAACGACTACTTCGGCGCTCCGGTGAGGAACGATGCCGATACCGTCTGGATGAAGGAGCGCCAGATCGAGGCCATGTACCGGGCCCGGTTCGACGAGCGTCGCCATGCGTCCGAGGCGCTGGATACGCTTACAGCTGATGCTGCCGCTGGCCGGGACACGGTTGACCGAGCGTGGCTGATCGCGGTGGCGCATCCGCGGATTCCGGTTTCTTTGAGCCGTTTGACTCGGGATGATGCGCGAAAGATCTTGAAGACTGCGGAAGGGCTCGCCTTGGTCTACGCGACACAAGCCGAGGTCCATCCGCTGGAGAGCGTGGATCGGCTCAACCCTCGCCCCGGGTTGCGCCGATGGCTAGCGGTAAACGCTGCCACGGAGGCGACTTCGTCATGGAAAGAGTCGTGGATCAGCATCCACCACGACGGCTCAGTGACCCTCGCAACTGCCATCGGCGGGCACCGGACGCGGGATGGCGAGTATCGAGGGGGCTCCGAGATCAAGTCCGCAGCTGTCGAATGTGCCATCGCCGACGTGATGGCACTCATGCGCGCAACTGCGGAGATGACCTGCAACGACGAGTACGACGTGCGGGTCGCCATCGAGTGGAACGGTGGCGACCCGCTGAAGCTAGTCACCACGGACTACATGGGTTTCGACTACGACGGGGTGTCGGTCCCTGTGCGCCGGTTCCAGCCCGTCGAGACAACCGTCAACGCTGCATGCGCACCCACTGACTTCTATTGGCGAGTGCGCGACCTGGCAGAGGATTGCGTTAATCAGGGCGGGGTGTCCGAAGTGCACCTGATCCACCCGCCCGCTCGGGTTGAGCGCACACCTGACTAGTGGCTGAAGCGTGGAGCGCCCGTGATCGGTTAGCGTCGCCGCGAGCACTAACCACGCCGTGAGGAAACCTCGCCAGGTTCTGCGCGGTCGCGGCCAGCACCACCGCCGGGACCGCCAGCTGCGACCCGGCGGTCATCAGGACATTGGGAGCCGCGCCGGTTTAGCCACCGGCCCACCCCGATTTCGGCCACCTCGGATACCAGCTGCGCGCCCAAAAGGGTGGCGCCTAACACAAGTCAGATCAACAGCCGGCGCCACCAGCGGTGCCACGAACGCTGGCACCTGCAGCTTCAGCGCCAGGTTCAACACGTTGCCGAACCCGAAAGAGAAAAGCGAGCCCGATGACCAGTCCGATCGTGACCGTGACAAGCCGGGCAATTGTCCGCTAGTTGGCGCTCACGTTTGGTTGCAGTCGCACTCCGCGGACATCAACAGCGGCAGCGCTCCGATCCGTACCCCTAACTGGTGGCTGAGCGAGAACCGCTGAGGTCCGTCAAGACCGACACCCTCGGCCTTTCGGCGGACTCAACACCTCGACCACGTTCAAGCCGTCGCCCACGGTTTCAGTCACGGCCTGATGTGCTTGACCAGCCCGGCGACGTCAGTCGCCCCTCCAGCAGGACTCACCGTAGGTGCCAGGTCCGGGTAACCATCAGGAGCACCGACCACCCGTTCGCTCATTACATGGACTTCGAAACGCCGAAGGTCATAGCCGCCGGCTTCCCAAGCCATATCACTTGTCTCGACACGCCACTCGCGCCCAGTCGCACGCTCCCGCAACAGCCAACTCAGCCTGCACACCTCCTCACCCCACGGCGCGATCGGCCATGCGGCCTGCCACCACAGTAGAACACATGTTCGTACCCTTGATCGGCGGTGCTGGTCCGAGCAGTTGCCCTGCACAGAACACCTCGGGTACGGTTCTCGCTAGGCAAGGAGCTCGGGATCGGACCTGAGCCACCACCACATCCTTTCAAGGCATGGAGCGTTGGATCGCGCCTTCGCCACCACCTTTTCCAGCGTTCCTCAGCGATCGTCGACGTCCCGCACATGGGCTGTCGACCGAAAGGCGACACCAATGACCATCTACTCCCAGCATCCAAACCGCGGGAAAGTTCAGATTCTCGCTACCTTTCGCGGCCCCATAGGCGTGCAGTCGGCGACTGTCACCAGCGTCGACGACGAGGCAACAGCAACGAAGATCGTTTCTGCGCTCAACCGGACTTCCGCCTGCGCCACCGTGCCCCTGTGCTGCTCAGATCGCCGACACGGTGGCTTCGAGCTCTATCCCAACGAGCACCTCGCGGCGCTGACTGACCGGGACGCCCGCTCAACCCTGCTAGTCGGTACGCACAGCTTGTGGTACGAGCACGTCAAGCTACTCCTCCATCAGGCACTGACCGATCTCGACCGCTCGACAGCCAGCGTGCCTGCTCCCGTCCAGACCGCGATCACAGCCGAGCTGGAGAAGGAAGCGCGGGATCTCCGCGATGCGCTAGCCGAGTACACGGAGGGCATCGAGCCTCCCTCGAGCAGCAGTCGGCGGGAGTGGGATTCAGATCTGCCTTTTGTCCTGTTCGGTGGCGGTTTCGAAGGGTTGAGCGAGTCTGATCGTGACCGCCTTGATCGCCTCGAGCTCGGCGCGACAGAGGTTGAGCTCGCGGAGGGGGTGGATGGCATGCGCTTGCTGATCGATGCCTATGAGCAGTGCAGCAACCGCGAGGCACGGCTCATACTGGACGACCTCAACATCTCTGACGATCCCGACCCCTACGGACCGGACCGATTCTTCCTCGACGTGCTCGCACCGCTCCCCAACAGCGAGCTCGACCGCACCGGCTGGACCGTAGAATTAGGCTGGTGGGAACTGGATCCGGCCGACGACGATGAGGAAGAGCCAAGCTCTGCCTCAGGCGAAACGGTGCTCCGCTGCACGATGCCGGTTCCGCCCGATGCTTCCCAACTCGTCGAACTGCTGAATCTCAGCGACGGACAGCCAGAGCAGCTTCGCGCATGGGCTGCTACACCCGTCGGTCGAAAGCTGGCCGGAACGTCCTTCGTAGTCACAAAACGCTACACCGACCTCCCTGAACCGGAAGCGAAAGTTCACTAGCAACGCTCCAGAGCAGACTGGGCCTGGCAAGGCTTGACCATTGCAGGGTCAGGCCTTGCCAGGTGCGCGTCCCGGCCCGTTGTCGGGTAGCCGAAACACGACGTCAGAAGTACCGCGCGGCTTCAATGATGATCTGGTTGCACTGACGCTGGGTCGCCAGGTCTACAAGTAATGCCCATCGCAGACCCTGGTCGGGCAAGCCGTGGGGGTGACGGGCGACGAACTCCCTGGAGTTGTAGATGGTGGCGCGGTTGAATTCGGCAGCAGTGAGGTTCTGCAGGTCTAGCCGGTTGGTCCGGTGGATGATCAGTCCGAGATTCGGGGCCAGCGGCATAGTAACCCGTGCACAGTTGCCGAACCCGACACCCACTCCGTGATGCGTCCACGGCTCGGGCATCTCACTGGCTTCGCCGTCGGCGATGCCCCACAGGCAGACAATGTTGTCGCTCACCACCAGCTTCGGTCCGGCGGGGCGGTAGAGGCGCCACTGCCAGGGTCCATGCTGGAGCCGGTCGGCGACATCGCAATGTGATTCGTCGGGCCGGCTGAACTCCTCGTCGCGTCGCGCGAACCAGGGGAAGAGCACGGACCGCATGATCAGTCGGACGCCGGCCGATCGCGCGAGATCGTCCTCCTGGGCGTCCGGGGCGAGGGTCTCCCGCCGAAGCAGGTCCAGGAGAAAGCGCGAACGATGCCACTGCAGGGCGATGAAGAACCCGAGCACTTCCCGCTGCTCCGGCGAAGGGGTGCGAGCTCGGCTGCCCAGCAATGCCGCGACGACGCTGCCCGTGGCGGTTTCGATCGAGCCCATACCGGCCTCGATGGTGGCGTGGTCGGGCTCGCGCCCGGGCCAGTACAACGTGTGCCCACGGAAGGTCTGCGCCAGTTTGCGCACGTGGACCCGACCGGGTCGCTCCTCCTTGTCGGTGCGGTAGACGAATAGCTTCTTGTCGGGGCCCGCGAACCGCCGAAGGAGAAACTGCGGCACGTAGTGGTGCTTCTGCGGAACGCTCACGCTGTAGCCCATACTCCTGTTCGGCCGGGCAGTCCAGTTGATCGGGGAACAACGAGTGAAGGACGAGCTCGCAGGCCGACAGTCCCTCTCGCTCGGCGACGGCGTGCCAGGGCTGCGCGAGCTCGGTGCAGGTGTTGGAGGGTGCTGGCTGTAGCGACTGGAACAGAAAGTCGCCGGCCAATGCGGCAAGCACCGCAGCGACGGCAGTGATGTTGGCGTCCCGGGCGGGCAAGTAATGATTCCAGGTGCTGGCCGGGTCGACACTCGCGCTGGTGGCTGCGGTGGAGGGCAGGAACAGCAGGCCCAGGCCAGGCCAGGCCAGGCCACCATCTCCTATCTTGGCTGGTGAAGAGGGCCTGCCCTGGTTGGGCGTTAGGAGGGCAGCAGACCGTTGAGCCGGATGAACAGGTTCTCCGCCCTGGTCAAAACGGTCTGATCGAGAGTCGGAACCAGCACGGCCTGTTCCCGCAGGAGCGTGGTCGCGGGCTTGAGGTGGCTGAACTTGCCCCCGGCGATGTCCTTGCCGCGGAAGTGCTTCTCGATCTGCCGGACGATCCTCGGGTCCTTGGTGTTGAGGTCGGTGGTAGTGATCGGCGTGCCGCCCAGGTCTTTGGCGTAGGCCCGGTTGACCAAGTCCAGGTAGAAGGCGGGATCGAAGATGTCTTCGATGTCGGCATCATTGGTCTGGGTGAATTCGCTGATCTCCACTAACCCGCTTTTGGCGAGTTGCTCGTTGTCACGCAGCCTGTAGGTGCTGAAAACTGTGTCACATCATGCGACCTGCTGATATTCGCGGATCAGTCCGTCGAGCCGATCACGCCGACGAACCCGTCCGACGCCCGTGATCTGGTCGGGAAGCAGCCTCCGGTCAGGCGATTGTTGATCCAAGGAGCGATGGGGGCGATGCTGGTTGAAGTGATCGACGTACTCGGCCAGCACCTGCTCCAGATGACGCTGGTTGACGATGAGTATCCGATCCAGACACTCGCGACGCGCCGTGCCTACCCATCGCTCGGCGATCGCGTTCGCCCGAGGAGCTCGGACAGGGCTCCGCAGGACGTCGATGCCGACCGACGTGAACACCGCATCGAACGCGTCGGTGAACTTCGCGTCGCGGTCACGGATCAGAAATCGCAGGCTCCCCACTCGATCGTCGAGCTCCACCAGCAGGTTCCGGGCCTGCTGCACCAGCCACTCCGCAGTCGGATGAGCCGTCGCCCCAACGATGTGTACCCGGCGACGATCGTGCTCGACGACAAACAGCACGTAAAACCGGCGCAGCAACACCGTGTCTACGTGAAAGAAGTCCATCGCCACGATGCCTTTGGCCTGGGTCGCGAGGAACTGCTTCCACGTCGGTCCCGATCGGCGCGGTGTCGGGTCCACTCCCCCATCGTTGAGGATCTTCCACACTGTCGACGCCGCGATCGTGTATCCCAGCCCGACGAGTTCGCCGTGGATTCGCCGGTAACCCCACGACGGATTGTCCCTCGCCATCTCCAGCACCAACCGGCGGATCACCACAGCAACCCGTGGCCGACCCGGCCGACGCCCGTAAGTCCACCGACGCCGCACCAATATCGCGTGCCACCGCAGGATCGTGCGCGGCGACACGATCAACCGCAACCGACGCCAGCCCGGCACGAGCCGCACCAACGCCACCAACAACGTGCGATCAGCCCAGGTCAAACGCGGCCGCGCCACCTGACGCTGAAGCACCGCGAGCTGATGACGCAACACCAGGATCTCCGCATCCTTCGCAGCATTCGACCGCGAGCACAGCACCAGCCAACCGAACACCCGCGTCACCAGCAGATACAGACCCCCGACCTTGCTCCGCTACGGCGCCAGCCTGATCCACATCCGCCGCTACCTCGGGCACGTGTCCGACCGCATGACCGAGCGCTACACCCATGTCGCCGTGTCCGAGATCGAAGACGTCCTCCAGCACGTATGGGTCGCCGGACCCGCCGCGCCCTACCCCGGCGAACTGCTTTCCCGTGACACAAGCGCAATGACCCGCGAGCAAGCTCATGCTCTCGCCATCGATCTGTCCCGGCACAGTACTCCGGCCGAAGGGGGCTTCTGCACCTTCCAACCGGTCGTCAACGGTGACGCCTGCCCCTGGAAACTGGACTGCCACAACTGCGACAAGTTCGTCCTTTCCGGTGCCGACCTTCTCTACTGGCGCCGCAAACGCGAGCAGTGGCGCTCCATCGCCGAACGCGCGCCTGACGATGCCAGCGCCGACTACCTCCACCAAGTCTTCGAGCCCACCGCCCGGGCCATCGACGGTTTGGAGAAAGCACTAGCAGGCATGGGCCTGCTCGACGAAGCCCTCGCCTTGGACCTCCGGCGCCCCCAGGACTACTTCCAGCGCATCTGGAGCCTGTCCTTCCGGGCATCCGACCTCGCAGACGCCTCCCCCATCAACTCCGATGAAACCCCGGAGCCTCAACCGTGAACAACCCCCGTCACTCGTCTCGCACGGCAGCAGCGACCGCAGCCCGCCAGGAAAAGACGACCGCAGCGCTCAAACGCGTCCAGGACGCCGTCACCCGCATGCGCCGGGAGAAGACCCACATCACGATCGCCGGCGTCGCACGACGAGCCGACGTCTCCCGCACCTTCCTCTACGAGAACCCCACGGCACGAACCACGATCACCACAATCAGGACTGCGGCAACAGCCGACCGTGAAGCAGCCGATGCCCACCACCGAGCTGAGGTCGAGGCGTCCTGGCGGGAACGAGCGCTCAACGCCGAGGCCATGTTGAAGACCGCGCACGAGGAAATCGTCAAACAGCGAAACCACATCGGCGACATCATGGGACAGGTCCGCGACCTGGAGACCGAATGGACAGAAGACTCAATCCAACGCATCACCACCGAGAGCACCACACTCAAACAACAAGTCCACCAACTCACCAAGGAAAACCAGGCACTCGACGAGCGCCTCAAAGCGGCACGCTCGAACGTGCGCTTCCAAGACAAGCGGATCGCCGGACTCGAAGTGCAGCTACTCGACCCCAGCACGCGGAGCTGAAGTGGCACATGAACCGCGGGCGCCCATCCTGTCCATCGGATGGACCCTGCCAGCCAGCAAACGACGAAGACGCAGACCGTACGTCAACGCAGCATCCGGCGACGAAATCGGTGCTCCGGCACCGCAATCTATCCCCAAGTGAGAGGGTCCAAGTGGAGGTAGAACTGTTGCCGGTCGGTGTCAAGTGTGATGCCGTAACTACGGGCGAAAGCATCGTCGGCGGCGATCGCCTGGTTCTCGTCGTCCCACGTTTCCCGGGCGTTGGCGAGCAGCAGGGCGATGTCGGCATACCGGTCCGCCCGGCCGAGGCGTCCGAGGTCTATGAATCCCGCAAAGTTGAGCGTGCCTGGGTCCAGGATGATGTTGGGCAGGCAGATGTCGCCGTGACAGACGACCGTGTCGGCGCCTTCCTGCCGAAGGCGCCGACCGATTTGCTCGGCAAGTCGATCGAGCAACTCGGCCGGCGGCGTCTGCTGCTGCTCGACCGGCAAGAAATCCGGGTTGACTGCACGGCGCGCGACGACGTCCTGGGCGGTGGCGAACATCTCCTCCAGGTCTCGGGTGAACGGACAGTCCTTCGCTGGCAGCGCGTGCAACCCACGCACGGCCTCAGCGATGGAAGGCCACGCCTGCCGAAGCGCCTCTGCCGACACACTGTCGGCAGAGGCCCCGCGGACGGCGCTGGTTACCAAACACCCGTCACCAGCGTCAGCGATCCAGTCGAGCACCCTGGGCCCCGAGATGCCACTGGCGCTGAGCCAATCGACCCGATCTCGTTCCTGCACCAAGAGATCCTGTTGCCCCGCCGGTACGCACTTGGCGAACCGCGAGCCGTCGGCACTGCGAAAGACATAAGCGCCAGACTCTCCACTCGTGACGGGCTCCCACCCGCCCGGATGGTGCTGGGCAAGCAAGAACTCCCACTCATGAACCGGTGACCCACTCACAAAGATCATCGTAGCCAGCGGCATGCTCAGCTTCCACCGGTTTACCTGGTTCCTCATCCGAGGTGATGCAGATGCAGATCACGGCGCAGAATTCGCCTTACCGGGACTACCGATCCTTTCTTGCGGCGGAGCCGCAAGACACCCAAAACCTCATCGAGCAACGCCCACCGGAAACCTTTATGAACTTCCTCACCCAGCCCGCCACTCGTCGCCACGACGGCACCGTAGTTACCCCGACGCGCCGACCGGCACATGCGCCGCAACGACGTCGCGAACATGTAGGTTTCGGATCAACGCAGGTCACACGCACTCCATGGGCCGCCACGGGGACTGTAACGCGAACGGTGTTTCCGGCCGTGGTTGTCAGTAGGTCTCAGCGCCCGGCCAGCGGTCACTGAAGGTGATCGAGAAAGCGTTCAA